>JACRBX010000316.1 GCA_016219225.1 Deltaproteobacteria bacterium | reverse complement strand
GCTGGACGCAAGTGGGAAGGAACCCGCAATGCCCCTGGCGATATAAAATACGTGATTGTCAATGCCGACGAGGGGGACCCCGGCGCCTATATGGACAGGAGCCTTCTGGAGGGGAATCCCCACGCCGTCCTCGAAGGGCTGACCATCGGGGCCTACGCCGTCGGCTCCCACGAGGGCTATATCTACGTGCGACAGGAATACCCCCTGGCGGTAGAGAATGTGCATACGGCCATCAGGCAGGCTGAGGCGTATGGGTTTCTCGGAAAAAATATCCTGGGCTCAGGCTTTGATTTTATTGTTAAAGTGCACCAGGGGGCCGGTGCTTTTGTCTGTGGGGAATCAACGGCCCTGATGACGGCCCTGGAAGGCCGGGCCGGAGAGCCCAGACCGAAGTATGTCCGCTCCAACGTCGTGGGCCTTTGGGGCAAACCCAGTGTTTTGAATAATGTGGAGACCTGGGCCAATGTGCCCCTGATCATCAATAATGGTGCTGACTGGTTCAGGCGATATGGAACGGAAACCAGCAAGGGGACAAAGATCTTCTCCCTGGTCGGCAAAATTACCAATACCGGTCTGGTGGAAGTACCCATGGGCACGCCGTTGCGGGATATTATTTACCAGATAGGCGGCGGCATCCCCGGAGGCAAAAAATTCAAAGCGGTTCAGACCGGGGGACCGTCCGGTGGATGTCTTCCCGAGGAACTGTTGGATTTACAGGTCGGTTTTGATGAGCTGACCAAGGCCGGTTCCATGATGGGGTCCGGCGGGATGATTGTCCTGGATGAAGATACCTGCATGGTCGATGTGGCCAGGTATTTTCTTGACTTCCTCACCGATGAATCGTGCGGCAAATGTGTCCCCTGTCGTGAAGGCATGAGGCAGATGCTTAAGATTCTCACCAATATCACTCAGGGAAAAGGGAAAGAGGGCGACATCGCGCTTTTAGATGAGCTGTCCGAGACAGCCAAAGAAGCGGCCCTTTGTGCTTTAGGCAAGAGCGCCCCTAACCCCTTTCTGAGCACCCTAAAGTACTTCAAAGACGAGTATGAGGCTCACGTCAAGGAAAAGAGATGTCCGGCCCTTTCCTGTAAGGAACTGATCGCCTTTCATATCGACCCGGCTAAGTGCCAGGCCTGTATGATTTGCTTTAAGAAATGTCCTGCCGGGGCGATTGAAGGTGGCAAAAACCGGATCCATGTGATCGACCAGGAGAAGTGCACCAAGTGTGGAACCTGCTTTGAAGTTTGCCCCCCTCGCTTTCGTTCGGTTAAAAAGATTTCCGGTGAGCCTGTGCCGCCTCCTATTCCCGAAGAAGCGAGAGCGATAGTCAGGGAGAGTAAACAAAAATGAGTGAGATCCTTTTACAGATCGATGGAAAAGAAGTCAAGGCCAAGGAAGGGATGACTATCCTGGAGGCTGCACGAAGTGCGGGAATAGCGGTCCCGACCCTTTGTTACCACGAGAAATTAGAACCTTACGGGGGATGCCGTCTTTGTATCGTCGAATTAGAAGGACGCGGCGGACCCAGAATCGTGGTTTCCTGCGTTTACCCGGTCGAAAAGAATTTGGTCGTCAGGACCAAGTCTGAAAAGATCGATAGAATCCGCAAAATGATTTTAGAGCTCTTGCTGGCCCATGCCCCGGAGGCCTTCGAATTGCAGGATCTGGCTCAAGAGTACGGTGCCGACAAAAACCGGTTTGAAAAAGAGGCCTCTTTCTGCATTCATTGCGGCCTATGCATACGATACTGTGCCGAGATTAAAAAGAAGAACGCCGTGGGGTTTGTGGACCGGGGAATCCGGAAAGAGATCAGTTTTATTCCCGAGATCGCCTCCAAGGAGTGCTGGAACTGCAAAGAATGTTTCCCCCTTTGCCCAACAGAAGCCCTGCAGGCCGCCTACGTCTTAGTCGAAGCGCTCGGTTCGCACTCCCCTGAATCCAAGAAATAGCGTTATTCCGTCTGCCTCAAGCATCGAAGATACGCCCACTGATAAAACCCACCCCGGATGAAAAAAAGTCCTGGGTGGGCCACCATCCAGGTTAACCCGTTAGATGGAAAGCCAATTCGCTGAATCGTCTTCTTCCTTGCCTCCGATATCCTGCTCCACTGGAAATACACCACCACTCATTGACTCAAAGGTAATCGAACCCGTTGACAAGGGGCCGATAACTGTGGTATTCCATTAGCCATCCTGTTAATTTCTCTTTTCTTTTTCCCTTTAACCGTAACCGGGAGAGGATTGGACAAAAATTTAAAGCCTTGTTTCATTTTAAACAAAATGGGGTTTTATTTTGTCTTGGCGACCGTAACAAAAAGGGGCTTCTCTGCCTCACTTGTTGGTCCCGATAGCTCAGTTCAATCAATCGGGAGAAACCAGATAATTCGATTGACAAGCGCGTTGAATTTTATCTAATGTAAGCCAGTTTGGTACGATTTGGCCGGATGGAAGCCGATAGCGTCCATCTGCAGGCTACTACTCCGTTCAACTAAGTGGTGAAGGCCTTCAAAACGTAGGACGGAATATGAAGCGACTGGAGTCCGTAATGGAAGATCGATGTGGTGATTGAGCTTCTGGTGCCACATAGATCCCGAGGCACCATGGAGATTGATGTTCGAGAGATTGAGGCATCGTTGAGAAAATGGGTTGCAGAGGGAAAGACTTCAGGTGCCTGGGGTGATTCCACCATACTAAGGGTGACACAAGGGGTGCTCTCAACACTCCGTGATTTTGGGGTTCTTCAGGGAGCGGTCAAAAAACGCATCGCCCCAGCCTATTTGTCCCTACAAGCGTTCTCTTACATCGTATTTTACTTGAAGCAACACCAACCATCGGGGGCCAAACTGCTTGACCTGGTTGATTGGAAACTGTTCTTTCTGTCGCGCGAGGGAGTAGAGCGCTTTCTTCTGGAAGCGCATCAGAATGGCCTGCTGGAGTATCACGTCGCTGGTAGCGTCACTCGCTTAACCTTCCCGGTCGGGAGGCCAAACAGATCGAAAAGGATATCGATCTCTTGGAACAGTTCATCTCCGAGCTGCACGACTTTGCGAACAAACTGCGCCGAGTGGCAAACCTTCATCTTGATTTTGATCTCAACGACGGCGTAATCCTGAACATAGCGCCTCTTTGGGAACTGGTCCCATGGAAGGAGCCGAAGAAATACTGGGAGGAACTCCAGGAAGGCAAATACGACTGGTCGTACATCGCTTACCATCTCTGGCCTGACCGGGTAAAGGAGCTATGTAAAAAGGACCGATCCATGGCAATTGCCCATGGTCTGGAGGATATTTACGATCTAAATACAGGAGGTAATCATGCCGGTTGATTTTCGTGATGCGGCAGAGCGCCATTGGGAAGACGCGGGGCATTTGTTAGCGGAAACAAGATTGGCAAATGCAGATCACTTGTTTGGCTTGTCCGCTGAATGCGCACTGAAGGCGGTTATGCTGTCAATGGGTATGACACTCAGACCGGATGGTGCCCCCGCGGATAGAATGCATCGTGTTCATATCAACCATTTGTGGAATGAATTTATCACGTTTGCTCATCAGAGGAGTGGCGTTCACTATATTTCCCATCTCTCTGGGGTCCTCAATCCTTTTGCGAATTGGGATGTCAATCAGCGTTACGATAATCGTACGGGGGTGACGCCCGTTATTGCCGCAGACCACCAACAGGCTGCCCAGATGGCCAAACAAGTCCTCGATAATGCCATTTTGAATGGAGATATCATATGACTAAACAGACGTCGGTACTCTTTGAAAATGCTTTGGAGATTGCGATCGATAAGACTAAGAACGTCGGTACAGTCTTTGGCGATAAAGTTGTTTTGATTCGAGACCTGCGCGGACGAATCCGTGTGGTTTTTCCCGGGCGCTATAAGACGTTATCTAATGAGCAAAAAGCGGCCGTGAACAAGTTTAGCAACGAAATGGCAAAGGTTCTTGGCGCTTACGGTTTTCCGCCGGACAGAGCGGTTCTCTATGCAGGTGATCTTATCCAGGGTGACGAGATCCTTGTTTCCAATGACCTGCGGTTCCTCGCTGAGGAAGGAGAATTGAAGATTTGGCTTCTTGACCGACAGATCATCGGTCAGGATTGGTCGCGCGCCCCACTTCAGCGCAGAACAAAAAATCGCCGCGTTACTTTTTTCGGGATTAAGGGTGGTGTAGGACGTTCAACCGCGTTGGTGATTTGGGCCTGGTGGCTGGCCAAACAAGGGAAAAAAATTTTGGTATTGGATCTGGATCTGGAGTCTCCGGGAGTGAGCAGTACGCTACTGCCACAGGATTATTTGTCCGATTACGGCATCGTGGACTGGTTCGTAGAAGATGGCGTCGGTCAGGCTGATCTCGTAAAAAATACAATGGTCTCATCAAGTTCTCTATCTATGGATCTACCGGGGGAAATCCGAATTGTGCCTGCTTTCGGTAGAGATACAGGCGATTACCTGTCCAAGCTCGCCAGATGTTACGCCACATTCAGCGGAAATTCATCCATCCCCTGGGCCGAACGTCTGCAACAAATGGTTGAGCAGATGGAAAAAATGGAAGATCCAGATTTGGTAATATTAGACAGCCGGGCAGGTCTTCATGACATCGCTGCAGTATCCGTCACCAGGATGGACGCCGACGCCTTTCTCTTTGCCGCTGATTCGATCCAGACTTGGAATGCTTATGCTTTCCTGTTTAGACACTGGCGGAATCACCCGCAAGTTCAAGAATTCAGGAAAAAATTGCAAATAGTGGCCGGAATGATACCGGAGACTGGGCGCGATGAGTATCTGAAAAGGTTCCGAGAAAATTCCTGGGACCTATTTAGGGAGCATCTTTATGATGAAGCGGGCGCGCAAACTACAGATGTCTTCAGCTTTGATGTGGACAATGAAGAGGCGCCTCATTACCCGTTGCCTGTCTATTGGAATCGGGCATTGCAGGAATTCGACCCTTTGCGAAATAACATCGGCATTGACGAACAGATTGCAGAAGCGGCCATGGGAAAGTTCATGAATGAGGCTGAAACCATGGTGTTTAAAGAGGAGGAAGACGCATGAAAGACTACCGCTTTCCCCAAGAAATACGAGATGTGATAAGGGATGCCCTGCCGCAGGATACTGCAGTTTTTGGCCAAACCCCAGATCTTAAATACACATTTACGCCTACGGGACACTCAAGAGCTTTACATCCGGACGCCATGCTGGTTAGTGGAATCCGGGGGGCGGGAAAAAGCTTTTGGTGGACTGTTCTGCAAAGCGAGGAACACCGTCGAATGGTAGCGCATCTCTTACCCAAATCCGATATCAGTGAAAACACAAAAGTCTCGGTAGGGTTTGGAGAGCGCTCCTCTCCGGACGATTACCCCGGTAAAGATACGCTTGTGCGATTAAGCGAGGAGTTCGATCCCCGTCAGATATGGCGTTCCATTACAGTGCGCCAGGTCATAAAGGGTAAGGCCGAAGATCTGTTATTACCTACTTCAGGTTGGGTCGATACAATCAAATGGGTGATTGATCATCCGGAGGACGTGGAGCGCCTATTGTTTAAGGCAGATCAAGAGTTGGACAAAGCGAGCGTCCACCGGTTAATTCTTTTCGATGCGTTGGACAGGACCGCGGATGATTGGCCGACCATGCTAAAAATAATACGCGGCCTTTTGCAGGTTCTATTAGAGTTCAGATCCTACAAGCGTATCAGGCCTAAAGCATTTGTACGGCCTGATCACCTCGAAGATACGAAACCCATTGATTTTCCTGACTCATCGAAAATTCTCAGTCAAAAAGTTGAGTTGCGATGGCCGAGGACTGAGCTGTATGGCCTGCTTTGGCAATACCTAAGCAATGAACCGAATCAAGGACGGCTTTTCCGGGAGGGTTGTCAAAGTTTTCGCAATCTATCGTGGAACCAATATAGAGAAGTCTGGACGGTTCCTGACAAGATGCGAACCGAAGAAGAAGTTCAGAAAGAAATTTTTCATTCCATTACAGGCCCTTGGATGGGTAGGGACCGCCGCCGTGGTTTTCCTTATACATGGTTACCGAACCACCTTGGAGACGCCAGCGGGCAGGTAAGCCCCAGGAGCTTTCTGTCCGCCATCCGCCAAGCCTCGGAGGATAATCCGCGATCAGAATATGTTTACGCACTTTACTATGAAAGTATCAAGAGGGGTGTCCAGGAAGCGTCGCGCATTCGGGTCCGGGAAATGCAAGAAGATTATCCATGGGTGGACATATTATTGAAACCCTTATCTGGTCTTACGGTTCCCTGTCGTTTTGCGGAAATCTCCCGGCGATGGGAAGATGGAAATATTTTAAATCGCCTGCAACATGATATTTCCAGCGCCGCGGTCAAGCTTCCTCCGGTGCATTTGAAAGAAGGGGCAAATGGCATAAGGCAGGACATTGAAACACTGGGAGTATTCGAACGCATGACTGACGATCGGGTTAATCTTCCCGATGTTTATCGGGTTGGTTATGGTTTGGGCCGCAAAGGCGGCGTAAAAGCGGTCGCCCGAAAATAAGCTCCTTGGTTTGGTAAAAGACCTGGGACGAAAAGAAAATTAAAAACAGGTTTGAATGATGACAATCGTTTCAGCGAATACATCCGGAATTTAATTGCTAAACAAGCAAACGATCAGGCCTTGTAGTCTGGTACGACCCGGATGGCCTTTATAACGAGGTGGTGAAGGATCTGGAGCTACCTGACGCCACAATCCTTCGCTATAATGGCAGTTTTATCCGGCTGCGTTGGGAAATAGACCAAAAGCATCTCATGGACGGCGAAGAGGCTCCACGCCTGTAGGTTTATGTGCCGTTGTCTCAGGACCAGACCCAGCATGCACTCATCGAGATGGAAGCGGCGGGCGTGATCATGCAGCCCGGTCAGCAACCCCCGGCTCGCAACACCCGTCTGGCCGTCGTGGCCCGCAACGCCCTGAAAGGCGTTCTGGGCGATGATACCGCCGCTTATGTTGAGAAGCAGGCCGAGGCAGGAAAGTTGTCCCTGGCTGACCTTGATGCCCTGGCCGACAAAGGGTGCGAGATCTCCAAAGGAGTGATCGCCCTTCTCTTCGGCACCGGCAACCTACAGGAGGTCGCCCTTTCTTTCCTCGACAAGGATCGGCTTGACGAAAGCATTACTCAGAAAGACGCCAAGGGTGAACTTGAAGAGATTCTGCAGCGCGACTTCGGCTTCAACGTTCCTGATGGTGGGGGGATGGAGGACCTCCGGCAACGTCTGGGCCGGCACATTTTGATGACCGATTTTGTTTCAGGCCTCGGTAAATTTGTTCCGCAAGAGTTGACAGCGGTTGGCTCTGCGAACATAACTATAACCTCGTGGAGTTGGGACCACGAGGGACGGGAAAAAGTTATGCGTATCAGGAGCTGTCACCGTACACCATCCTCCTGACCGGTCCCACCACTGTGGCCAACCTCTTTTACAACATGGCGAGCGGAAAGATGGGACTGGTGGGCCTCTGGGACGTCGTTGCCTTCGACGAGGTGGCCGATCTCCAGAAAATGCCGAAAGAAGTAGTCTCAACCCTCAAGACTTACTGCGAATCCGGCATCTTCGCTCGTGGATACTACTGACTTCCATGTTGAAGGCAAAGATCTGATCAGTAGTCATGTGCCCTGTGAAGCAGGCATCGCCCTGATTGTCGCCGTTTACTCCGCCATCAAGAAACAGTCGGTGCTGGCGGGACTTGTGATACTCGGGGATCTAAGCATCCAGGGCAATATCAAGTCGTTACGGTCCTTAGTAGAGCCCCTCCATGTTGGTATGGATAATGGCGCTCGCCGGGCGCTGGTGCCTTTAGAGAATAAGAGAAATTTCCTGGAAGTCTCTGGAGACATCGTAGAACGGGTCGATCCGATCTTCTTTTCAGATCCCATGATAGCGGCTATTAAAGCGCTGGGCATGACATAAATGTGTAGTCCAATGATATTCTTTGATTTTTAACTAATTCGCCATGCCAAGGTTGGAAGGAGGTCTAAATGGAAACTTATGAATATATAGCCGAAATTTTATCTGATGGTCATCTTTCAGTCCCTGATAATTTAAAAGATAAATTAAAGGAGATGGCTCAAGTGAAAGTCATGCTTTTGATCGGGGATGAAGAATCAGATTGGAAAAATTTTACGATGTCCCAATTTTTAAAAGGATATTCGGAAAAGGACGCCATCTATGATGACCTATAACTTTGAAACGGTTTATATTGAGGAAGCTGGGGAAATTAGGAGCCACAGAAATATCCGATATAAAAGTTATCTTGAGAAAAAGTATCTGTTTAGCTTTTTGAAAAAACGTCGATAACCTCTCCGTCATTCCCGTGAAAACGGGAATCCAGGTTCTTTTCGTCTCAGCATAACACCTGGATTCCGGTTTTCACCGGAATGACGGTATGCGAAAGTCAGGATTTTTCAAGTGAAGTATCAAGTTTTTCAAAGGGCTAAATTGTTACGAGAAAAACTATTTCTTGAGATGCCAGGTTATGAACAAAAACAAGAAACTATCTCACGATGCACAGCTTCTTGCCCGAAGCCACAGGACCTATCCGGCCATCCTGCTTGACCGCCTTAGGGAAAAGGCCCCGGAGACGCTGACGGCTATTGGGCCTATTGAGTTACTTGTCCACCGGAAAACGGCCATTTTTTGCTCCGCCCGTACACCGGGAGACGCCATCCTGTGCGCCCATGATGTGGCCCGTCACCTGCGCGATGAGGGAGAGACGGTCATCAGCGGTTTTCACTCGCCCATCGAAGAAGAGTGTACGCATTCTCCTGCGCGGAAAGCAGCCCATCATCATCTGCCCGGCCCGGGCCATTGAGGGAATGCGCATTCCTGCCGAATGCCGGCCTGCCTTTGAGGCCGGGAGGATTCTGTTCCTATCACCGTTTGCAGAAAAACCGAGGCGTGTTGACCGCGAATCCGCGCGATATCGCAACGAGATGGTGGCCGCCCTGGCTGATGCAGTTTATCTTGCCCATGTCCGGACAGGTGGAGATACGGAACGGCTATTGTCGCTGCTTACAAAATGGGATATAGTCAGTATGGAAAGATAGGAGTTTTTAACGGAGGCTTGAGGATGATTACCGCAGGTTTAGATATTGGTGCCAAAACAATTAAGATTGTGATTATGAAAGACGGGGTGATTATCGGGCGGACCCTGGTTATGGCCGGTTACGACGTCCGGGAATCCTTAAATAGGGCCTGGGATGAAGTTTTGCCCAAGGCCGGTATCGGTATGAAACAGATAGAAAGAATCATGGCCACCGGGGCCGGCAAAAAGGAAGCGGATAGGGTCCCAGGACAAGTCTCCGAGGTCTCGGCAGCGGCCAAAGGGGCCATCTTTTTGGACAACCGGGTACGGACGGTTATTGATGTCGGGGCCGAGGAAGGACGGGCCATCAGGATCAATGCCGAGGGGAAAGTGGTGGACTTTGCCATCAATGAAAAATGTGCCGCCGGCACCGGGGCCTTTACCGAGGCTATGGCCCGGGCTTTGGAGATCAAGCTGGAAGAACTTGGACCGCTCTCTTTGCAATCCACCCGGGCCGTGGCCATGAACGCCCAGTGCGCGGTTTTTGCCGAATCGGAACTGGTGACCCTGGTCCATGCCAAAACCCCCACACCGGACATGGCCCGGGCCGTCCATGATGCCATTGCCGACCGGGTCGTTTCCATGGTCCGTCGGGTGGGCCTGGAGAAGGAGGCCATGCTCATCGGGGGGGTGGCCAAAAATGTGGGTTTTTTGAAATCCCTGAACAGGGAGTTGGAAATGGAAGTGATTGTCCCGGAAGAACCGGAATTCGTCAGTGCTCTAGGTGCGGCCTTGCTGGCGGCCGGCAATTAAGTTTAGAGTTCGGAGTAATTAGTGAGAAAATACCGTGTCCGTGTCCGTGTTCCGGGAAAGATATTTTCAATGTTCGTGGCGCCTGCCTACTGCGGGAGCCACGAAGGATGAAAATGGTTTGCTCCGAACTCCGAACTGATTTTTCGTATTAAACCGACATGCCCCGCCTTTTGGGGCGTGGCACCACGAATCATGAAAATAGAACTCGGTAAGCGCTGAGCCCTATTTTGGAACTAAACGATTTATACTCAAAGATAAGGGGAGGATTAGTGGCAGAGGAGTTTTGGAGATGGACGGAATCCCGGTGGACCGCACCGGATATAGATTGGAAATTAGCCAAGATCATAACCGCCGGCGTGGATGTCGGTTCGGTGAGTTCTCAGGCTGTTATTATGACTGATGGGGAATTGTTTGCCTACAGCAATATGCGGACCGGTTCGGACAGCCCGAACAGTGCCATTAAGGCCATGAACTGGGCCTTGGATGGGACCGGTATGATCCTGGAAAATTTACAATACACCGTGGGGACCGGCTATGGCCGGGTCAATGTACCCTTTGCGAAGCGGGCTATTACCGAGATCTCCTGTCACGGCCGGGGGGCCAATTTCATGTATGGCCCGACGGTTCGGACCGTTTTGGATATGGGGGGGCAGGATTGCAAGGCCATCCATATCGATGAAAAAGGTAAGGTAACTAACTTTTTGATGAACGACAAATGTGCCGCCGGGACCGGCCGGGGCATGGAAGTCTTTGCCGATCTTTTGGGGGTCTCCATCAATGAAATCGGAGAGCTTTCCTTAAAGGTGGAAGAAGAGCCGCCTCCGGTGAGCAGCACCTGCGTGGTTTTTGCCAAATCAGAGGCCTCGGGTTTGCTGCGGGGGGGGTGGCCCAAGGAAAAGGTCCTTGCCGCCTACACCGCGGCCATGGCCCATCGGGTCGCCACCCTGCTGGAACGGATCGGCATGGAACCCGATTTTGCCATTACCGGCGGCATTGCCAAGAATATCGGCGTCGTCTCCCGGCTGGAAAAAGAATTGAAGATCAAGGCCCTGACGCCTAAATATGATACCCAGATCGCCGGTGCAGTCGGTGCGGCCTTGTTGGCCAAGGACTTGGTGGAAAAGGATAAAGGAAAGGCATAAGGTTCAAGGTGTAAGGTTCAGGGTAAAATCGTGGGTTAATGCGTTTGTTGTTTTCACCTTGCACCGTAAACCTTAAACCTTGGACCAAGGAATTTATTATGATCGCCCATTTTGGCTACAAAGACGGGTCCGGGGAATATTTTATCAGCCTGGACACCGATAAATGCGATGGCTGCGGGGATTGTCTTCCGGTCTGTCCTGCCGGGGTTTTTGAGGTCAGGGACGAAGATCCCTATGACCCCTTTCGGGAGATACCGGTGGCCGCAGTTAAGGAATCGGAGCGAAAAAAGATTAAATATGCCTGCGGTTCTTGTAAACCGGTTTCGGACCGGTCCCCCTTGCCCTGTGTGGTTGCCTGTAAAAAGGGGGCCATCGGCCATTCCTGGTAAAGAGGCAGGGATCGGGGATCGGGGATCGGGACTTCGTTAAAGAATAAAGTTGCAAGTTGCCTGTTACAAGTGAAAAAAACCTTGAACCCTTAATCAAGTCCGCCTCAAGCGAACGGGCGGTTAAAGTTTTTTAGATCTACGGGTTATGGGTTTACCTATCAATATCCGCAAGAATATGGTATATATGAAAAAGTGGCAGGCCGACGAGGTAGATTTGTTTAGGTTTAAGGTCCAAGGGCTCTAACCTTAAACCTTGGACCGTACACCGTGAACCGTGTATTCAAACCTTTGGCCCCTGCACCGGGAGGTAATTATGACCAGACAACAGGAATTGGAAAATTTAGGCTGGACCAGACAATTCACCGCCGATGAGCCCCGTCTCTCCGAGGCCGTGGAAGAATATCGGGAATTGGGATTCGAGGTCCTGGTCGAACCGATAAATCCCTCGGAAATGACCGGTGAATGCACGAGCTGTCTGATGGCCGCCTGTGACCAGTATAAGATCATTTACACCCGCCGAAAACATTAACCTGTTTAGACCTGAATTTTTAAAACAATGAGAAATTTTATTCAAAAAGTAGTACAGAAGATTAGAAATATCGGCAGACCCGGAGAAAAAGGTCTCAAAGCGAAAGGGGCCTCTCCTGTGCCCCTACCGGAGCTACCCCTTCCGGCCATGGAAAACCGTTCCCAGCCCAGAAGGCGCCCCCGAAAAAGAGGCCATGGAACCCCTGCGGCAGCGGGTGGATCACCAGCTTCCGCTACCCCAGCACCGGTAGTGCCCTGGCGGATCTCCCAGTTCAAGGTTCCGCCGGCCGAAGGAAAAACCCGCTTTCACGATTTTGAACTTCCCGATCCGCTTATGCATGCCATCATGGATCTCGGTTTCCAGTATTGTACCCCGATCCAGGCGGAAATTCTTCCCAGTACACTATCCGGCAAAGACGCCAGCGGGCGGGCCCAAACCGGAACCGGCAAAACAGCGGCCTTTCTCATTGCCGTGATTACCCGGATGCTGAACAATCCCATCCATGGCGGGAGGAAGCCCGGAACGCCCCGGGTCCTGGTGATTGCCCCCACCCGGGAACTCGTGCTTCAGATATTTGAGGAAGCCCGTCTACTCATCAAGTACACCGATCTTAAGGTGATCTCCCTGTTCGGCGGTATGGATTTCGAAAAGCAGAAGAGGCAACTGGTCGGTGTTCCGGTGGATATCGTGGTAGCCACCCCCGGCCGGTTGCTCGATTTTCAACAACGACGGGACCTGATCCTGAACCGGGTAGAGGTGATGATCATCGACGAAGCCGACCGGATGCTGGACATGGGATTTATCCCGGACGTCCGGAAGATCATCCACAGCACCCCGCCCAAGGAAAAGCGCCAGACCCTGCTTTTCAGCGCCACGCTGACCAAAGAAATTACCCGCCTGGCCGCCCAGTGGACCCATAACCCGGTGACGGTGGATATCGAACCGGAGCAGGTGGCCGTGGAAACGGTGGACCAGATCGTCTACATCGTGACCACGGACCAGAAATTCGCCCTCCTTTATAACATCATCGACAAGCTGAAGCTGGAGAGGGTTTTGGTTTTTTGCAACCGGAAAGACGAAGTGAGACGGCTGGCAGAGATGCTCACCCGATACGGAATCACCTGCGCGGAACTTTCCGGTGATATCCCTCAGAACCAGCGGATCCAACGTCTCGACCAATTCAAGACCGGAAAGTTCCGGGTCCTGGTGGCCACAGATGTGGCCGGCCGGGGTCTGCACATCGAAGGGATGAATCATGTGATCAATTTTACCCTGCCCCATGATCCGGAAGATTATGTGCACCGAATCGGACGCACCGGGCGGGCGGGGGCCGCCGGGACCTCCATCAGCTTCGCCGATGAAAAGGAAGCCTTCTACCTTCCACCCATCGAGGCCTATATGGGCAGAAACCTCAGTTGTATCCAGCCGCCGGAAGAATGGCTTGATTTACCAAGACCGTCAGGTCCCAGGAAAAACCGCCGCCCGGAAATTGCAAAAAAGCCCGCTGTCTCCGGCCGGAGGCCGGACATTCGGTCCGGGAACAGGTCGGGTAGGAGACCTTCTAACTAACCTCCTTTCCGCCTGCCGAACAATCGGACCAGCCAGGTCTAATGGACAGAAAAGGGTCTGACTAACAGGAGATTCAAGGGCATTTCTCCCCGATTATTCTATCGTTTCTTTTTTTTAATAAAATTTTTCCTGATAGATTAAAAAAAACTTGACAACAGACTTGACTACTGATATTTATGTTTATAATGAAATCAAGTTTCATAATATGAAATTATATAAAGTAATAATATGAAAATATCTTCTCTGGATAAAGCCCTTCAAATTATCGAACTCCTCAGTAAAAATCTCCAGGGTTTAAGCCTTTTACAATTAAATCAACAACTCGGATTTCCTAAAAGCACCATCCATCATATTCTAAGTACATTTATTCCCTATGATTATGTTACCCAAGACCCGGAACTGAAAAAATATGCTTTGGGGTTGAGATTCTTAGGAATCAGCCGTGCGATACTTGACAATATTGATATTCGAAGGACGGCCCACGATTATATCCGAAAACTTCACCAGGAATGCAATGAAGCGGTTCATTTATCCATATTAAGAAACGGGATGGTGACTTATATCGATAAAGTCCAAAAAGAGGGCGGGCTCTCTTTAGACACCTATATCGGGTTTACGACTGATCCTCATGCGGCCGCCGGGGGAAAAATTTTGCTTTCCGAGTTATCTGATAATGAAGTGAAAGAAATATATAAAAATAGGTCTTTAAAAATCTATGGAAAGAATACCATTACCAACTTGTCTCGTTTATTGGAAGAAATTAAAAATATCCGGGTCCAGGGCTATGCTATTGATAATGAAGAATATTACGAGGGGGTTCGCTGCGTGGCGGCCCCTATCCGGGCCGGCGGGAAGATTATGGCGTCTCTCAGTGTTACAGGGTCCATTTTTACCATAACCATGGAACGGATCCAAAGAGAATTGATCCCTTTAGTTAAGAAAACCGCAGAGGATATCTCCGCCAATTTGAAATGGTAAAAAAATTTATTCTTTTAATTATGAAATCATATTTCATATTATGAAATATGATGTAGGGATATTATGAAAGAAATTACCATTCACGGAAGGGGAGGACAGGGATCCTTGGTCCTGGCTCAATTCATGGCTATCGCCGCTTCGGAAGATGGAAGGTTCGGTCAGGCTTTTCCCTTTTTGGGGGGTGGGGGGGAGCGGCGAGGGAAACCGATTATAGCCTACTGCCGGATCAATAAAGAGCCCATCCGAATAAGGAGTCGGGTGAGTGAACCTGACTACACCATAGTGCAGGACCCGACTATCCTAAAAGAAGTCGACGTTTTTGAAGGGTTGAAACCTGGAGGAATGGTGTTGATTAATACAGACAAGTCCCCTGAGGCTCTTGAAGTACCTAAAAACTTTCGCTTTATCATTTTTTCTGCCGAAGAATTAGCCAGGAAAATTCTGGGAAGACCCATCATGAATACAGCGTTATTGGGGGCCTTTGCCGCAATCACCGGAGAATTAAGTTTAGAGGCCGTTCTACGGGCGGTTCGAAGTAAATTTTCCGGGAGTCTGGGTGAGAAAAACGTTCTGGTAGTGGAAGAAAGCTATAAATATTTATTGAGGGAAAATAAATGAAAATTACCAAAGGGGCTGTCGTAACCGGCGGGACTTCCCTCGAATATAAAACCGGAGACTGGCGGGATCAAAAACCGGTCCTTAATCAATCATGGTGCAAAGCCTGCGGGGTTTGTGAAGAAGATTGCCCGGATGGGGCTATTCATGTGGAAGATGGGGCTTTCTCCATCGATTACGACTTCTGTAAAGGGTGCGGAATTTGTGCCCGTGAATGTCCTACGGAAGCCATTCAAATGATTCCGGAGGAGAAATAATATGGACCGAATGAGTGTCGTTGAAGGATCGGAGGCCGTAGCCATGGCGATAAAAGCCTGCCGGCCCCAGGTTGTCTCGGCTTATCCCATAAGTCCCCAAACCCATATCGTCGAAAACCTGGCCAAAATGGTGGCTGATGGAGAACTGGATGCGCAGTATGTCCGGGTTGAATCCGAATTTTCGGCAGCCAGCGTCGTCAGTGGAGCCTCTGCCACCGGGAGTCGGGCTTATACTGCATCGTCTTCCCAGGGATTACTGCTCATGACCGAAGTAATCTATGCCAGCGCCGGGATGCGCCTTCCTTTTGTAATAACCGGGGTTAATCGAACCATTTCAGCCCCGATCAGCATTCAGGTCGATCACCAGGATACCATGAGTCTGCGGGATTCGGGAATCATTCAGCTTTATGTCGAAAGCGTCCAGGAGGCTTACGATACCCATATTGCCGCCTTTAAAATTGCTGAAGACCCTAAGATTTCCCTTCCGGTTATGGTGTGTATGGATGGTTGGATACTGACCCATTCCTATGAAAGCGTGGCTTATATGGGACAGGAAGAGATTGACCGCTTTCTCTCCCCTTTCGAACCAGAGCACTTTTTGGACATAAAAAACCCCAAAAGCTGGGGATCCTATGCCGATGACAATGTCCTGATGGAATTCAAATACGCAGTTCACCAGGCGATGCAGGATGGGAAACAAAGGATCAGGGAGATTTTTAAGGAGCTGTCTCTATTAACCGGGCGAGATTATCGGGGCCTGGTCGAAGCCTACAGGACGGAAGACGCGGACACCATAGTAATCGCCCTGGGTTCGGTATCCGGAACGGTCAAGGAGTCGGTGGATGATCTACGGTCCGAGGGTCATCAAATAGGAATGGTAAAAATTCGGTGTTATCGTCCTTTTCCCTTTGAAGATATTTGGGAAGCCATCAAAGGCGCTAGGAGGATCGCGGTTTTGGATGCGAACATTTCCATGGGGAGCGAAGGGGCCGTAGGCATGGATTTGAAAGCCAAGTTGTATGGCCTGAAAAATGCCCCTCTCCTGGTGGACTTTATTGCCGGTTTGGGTGGGAGAGAAATCAATAAAAGGGCTTTGCGTAATATTTTACAACAGTTGGATACGGTGGGAAAAAAACCACCTTTCCTGAAAGAACCCAACTGGGTGGGACTTAATCCGACCCTTTTCCCCTGAGGGATCGATTATGGGAAAGAAGCCTTACCAAAAAAAAGAAGATTACTTCGTTTCAGGTCACAGGGCCTGCCACGGTTGCGGTATGGCCTTGGCGGTCAGACACATTTTAAGGGCCACCGGGAAGGAAGTTATTGTAGTGACTCCCACCGGTTGTCTGGAAACCTTTTCCTCCCCCTATGGATTTTCTCCCTGGCGTGTTCCCTGGATCCATCACCTGTTTGAAAATGGCCCATCCGTCGCTTCCGGCGTCGCCGCGGCCCTCAAAGCCCAAAAGCAGGATAGTGTAAGGGTTCTGGTCATAGGTGGTGACGGGTCTACCTTCGATATCGGGTTTGGTGCCCTGTCCGGGATGCTGGAGCGTGAGGATGATGTGTTATACATCTGTGTTGATAATGGGGCCTATATGAACACTGGGGGGCAACGAAGCGGCGCCACACCATTATTTTCTTCGACGACCACCGAACCGGCCGGCAAGGCCTCCATGGGCAAAAGGCAAATCAAAAAAGACCTTCCGGCTATTGTAGCCGCTCACGGGATCCCTTACGTAGCCACTGCTTCATCCGCTTATCTTAGGGACTTACGGGAAAAAGTCAAAAAAGCCATGACATACCACGGCTCCCGATATATCCAGATTGATACACCCTGTCCCTCTGTCTGGGGTTTTCCTTCCGATCAAACCCTGGAAATCGGCAGGCTGGGGGTTCAGTGCGGTTTGGTTCCCCTCTTTGAAATGGAAGAGGGCCAAATCAAGACCATTCGAAAAATTAAGCAAAAAATTCCGGTGGAATCCTATTTAAAACCCCAGAAACGGTTCAGACACTTATTTGCGGGAAAAGGGGGATCAGAAGCACTCAGGCAGATCCAGGCCCTTGCGGACAGGAACATCGAAAAGTTCGGTTTATTAAATTGAAACCAATTGGTTTTGGAATGTTTAAATAAAAAGGACTGCCAATGATTTTGGATGCATTTCGGATAGATGGGAAGGTGGCCCTGGTGACCGGCGGTACCAAAGGCATCGGCGGCGCCATCGCCCAGGCCTTAGCCGAGGCCGGGGCGGATGTGGCGGTAGTCAGCCGCCAAGGAGATCCGGGGATCGAAAAGGCTATCCTATCAACGGGAAAACGATATTTCCATTATCCGGCCGACCTGACCAAAAGAAATGAAACGAGGACCGTCATCCCGGCGGTTTTACAAAAAATGGATAAGCTGGATATCCTGGTCAACAATGCCGGGATTTGTCCGAGGGCCCCCGTCTTGGATTTTTCGGAAGCGGATTGGGATACCACCCTGGAAATCAACCTCACCGCCAATTTTATATTGTCACAGGGAGCCGCCAAGCTGATGGTCAAAAAAAAACAGGGGAAAATTATTACGGTGGCCTCCATCCTGGCCTTTCAAGGAGGAATAAATATACCGGCCTATACCGCTTCCAAGCATGGCCTGGTGGGGCTGACCAAAGCTTTCTCTAATGCCTGGGCCGGCGAAGGGATCAATGTTAACGCCATCGCCCCCGGGTATTTCGCCACCGGGTTTACAAAAGCGCTCCAGGAAGATAAAGACCGTTATGATCTTATCCAAAAACGTATTCCGGCCGGCAGATGGGGGGTTCCGAATGATATTGCCGGAGCCGTTGTATTCCTGGCCTCTTCGGCTTCAGATTTTATCCATGGGACGATAATGCCCGTGGATGGTGGCTGGCTGGCATGGTAATTCTTTAAAATCTTAGAAATATTTAATGGGGAAGCAAATGAAAGAAATTACCCTGAGAATCAATGAAAAGGAAATAGTCGGGAAACGGGGGAAAACGATTTTTGAAACAGCAAAAAATGAAGGAATTTACATTCCCACCCTTTGCCATAGCCCGGAATTAACCCCCAGCGGAAATTGCCGTATCTGTCTGGTTGAGGTTAAAGGTGCTCCACGTCTGGTGGCTTCTTGCCACACCCCGATTAACGAGGGAATGGTCATATTTACGGGCTCCCCTATGGTATTGGAGGCGCGACGAGCGGTATTGGAGTGGTTACTGACCGCGCACACCGGGCCTTGTGTAATGGATTCGAATGTCGGAAATTGCGAACTCCATAGGTTGGCCGCTGAGATGGAGATTGGGCTGCCTCGATTCCGGGTTAAAAATCCCCGGCTTTATCCAGTGGAGGAAATCAATTCTTATGTTCGGCGTGATCTTTCAAAATGTATTCTTTGCAGGCGCTGTATCAGGGCCTGCAAGGAGATCGCGAAAAAGAATATTCTCTCGATGGCTTACCGGGGTTTTTCCTCCAAAGTAGTTGTGGATTGTGATGGGACTCTAAATAAAACCGAGTGTCTGGAATGCGGTGTGTGTGTTGATTTTTGTCCTACCAGCGCACTGACTAAAACAGGGTAAAGGAGTAGCTAAAAATGACCGGCATATCCACAGATAAAAGGGATACGCTCTTGGCGATGATCACCGAAGAGCAACGAACATTAGGGTTCGTTTCTAAATCTTCTATGTTTTCCATGGCTCAGTGGCTCGGTATTCCCGTGGCCGAAGTTTACGGCGTGGTCACATTCCACACATTCTTTTCTGTAAAACCTCAAGGCAAACATGTCGTCCGATCTTGTAAGAGTGTGCCCTGCCATTTAAAACGCTCAGAAATGGTAGCTTCTTGGATTGGTGATTATCTGGGAGTCAATGCGGGAGAGACAACGCCCGATGGCCGGTTCAGTTTTGAGCTGACCAACTGCATTGGAGCATGTGACCAGTCGCCCGCCATGCTTGTTGATGATGTGCTCTATGGGGATCTCAACCAGGAGAGGGTTGCCAAGATCCTGAAATCATTTGATTAACCCCACTGGAGGAACAAGCAGTGTCTGAAAAAAGAATTTTAACCGAGAATTGCGGCCTTATCGATCCTAAGGACATAAATACTTATTTGGCAAAACAGGGTTTGCAGGCCTGGCGAAAGGCTCGCAAAACTATGACTCCCCAACAGGTCATTGAAGAGATAAAACGGGCGGGTTTGCGGGGGCGGGGCGGCGCCGGATTTCCCTGCGGGTTAAAGTGGGAATTGGCGGGAAGGGCCGAAGGGGAGAAAAAGTATCTCATCTGTAACGCTGATGAGGGTGAGGTGGGCACTTTCAAGGATCGATTTCTCATCCAAAACGACCCGTTCAGTTTGTTGGAGGGGATGGCGATCTCGGCTTTCGCCATTGGGGCGGAGAAAGCCTTCATATATCTCCGCGCGGAGTATCGCTATTTACTGGAGGGCCTGCGAAATGCTCTTCGGCAGGCCGAAGACAGCGGATTATTGGAGGAACTGGATATCGAAATCAGGGAAGGAGCCGGCGCTTATATATGCGGTGAGGAATCGGCCCTTATGAATTCAATTGAAGGAAAGAGGGGCGAGGCCAGATTTCGACCGCCTTTTCCACCGGTAAACGGCCTTTTTGGTTTTCCAACTATTATTAACAATGTGGAGACTCTGGCTAATGTTCCTTTAATTATCCGGAATGGGGCTGATTGGTATAGCCGGATGGGCACCAAGGAAAGCAAGGGGACCAAGCTTTTTTGTGTCAGCGGAGATGTCTCCCGGCCCGGGATCTATGAGTTGGAGATGGGTAGCAGCCTCAAGGATCTTGTGATTGGTTTGGCCGGGGGAGAGGACGTTATGATGGTTCAGGTGGGCGGTTCCACCGGGCGGGTCCTTCCTTTTTCTATGATCGATATTCCCTTAGCCTATGAATCCGTCTTGGGTTCCGGTGCCGTGATCGTCTTCGACCACAGCCGAGATATGGTGGATTTCCTCTATAGAACTATAGAGTTTCTGAACGAGGAATCCTGTGGGCTTTGTACACCATGCCGGGAAGGGATTGAATGTTTAATCGAAGTATTGGACCGATTAGTAAATGGCGAGGGAGTCCAGGGTGACCTTGAGATTTTGGAGGTCTCATGTGCCCCAATGGCCTCCGCTTCACTATGCGGTCTCGGCCAGTCGGCACCTACTCCGGTGCGCGACAGTCTGCAATATTTTCGGGAAGCGTTCGCAGGTCGGATCAGTCAATCGGTATTGCTCAGGAGCCTGAAGTCTATACCGTCTTCCGGAAAGCCGGCATCTTACAACCAGGATTAGGATTGGAGAGGGTATGAAAGAGGAAAAAAGCAAGTACTTGTGCCCGTATTGTGCAGAACTCTGTGAAAATTTTGAAAGGCTGAAAACACATGTCCTTCAGGCGCATAGGGAGGAACCTGATCCATTGATAGAAGGTTTGACTAGGCTGAAAATTAATGGGGAAGAATTCCAGATTTTGGTAAGGCCAGAATGGACATTGAACTACCTAATCCATGATGTAATCGGGCTGACTTCCCCTAAGATGTTTTGTGACCGCGGTGCCTGCGGGTCCTGCACGGTAATTATGGATGGCCGCCCGATTTTGTCCTGCATGGTTCTGGCAATCGAGTGTGACGGAAAATCAATTGTAACTGCGGAAGGTATTGCCGCTGCCAAGCACCCATTAATTGAAGCCTACGTGGAAAACCACTGTATGCAATGCGGATACTGCACCCCCGGTTTTTTGACCACTGCCAAGGCATTATTGGACAGAAATCCTAATCCGTCTCTGGAAGAAATTCAGGAAGCCCTAGGTGGCAATCTATGCCGGTGTGGCACCTATCCACAGCACCCCAAGGCCATTCTCCAGGTTTCCAAAAAGCTGCAGGCGGAGGAGAGAGGTGTTGAAAATGGCTAAAAGCGAAAAAGAAAAAGCCAGAGAACTGTTGGATAATTTGACATTCGACCGATATCCGCTCCCGGAGGAGAGGCAACTCAATATCGGAAACAGTGGGGTGCGCCGCCTGGATGGAATCGAGAAAGCCAGTGGCTATGCTAATTACACAATGGATATTCGACTCCCAGGAATGCTTTACATGCGGTTTCTTACTTCACCCTACCCCCACGCCGCCATTAAAAGCATGGACATCAGCAGAGCTGAGACATTGCCTGGAATTCGGGCCATTCTCAGATACGACGATCCTTCGGTCCAGGTAGAAGAGGACTTAGGCGGTCACGGTGTCTCTCCAAGGATGCCTTTACCTGGTGTGGCCCATTTTCAAGGGGAGGAGGTCGGAGCAGCCGTTGCCGCCGAATCAGAGGATATTGCCGAAGAGGCCTTGGAACTTATAAATGTCGAATGGACCACGCGTGCTTTTATCCTGGATCCGAGAGACAGCTTGAAACCCGGTGCCCCTCTGGTAAATCCTGAAGATTTTCCAGATAGCAATCTGGAAGCGGTTTATGAGTCGGGTCGGGGTGACGTTGAGAAAGGTTTTCAGGATTCCGACGTGGTTTTTGATTTCTCTTCCCGCCGAACCCAACATACTTATATTAGCCCCGAACGGCCTTGTGGCGTTTGGCGATGGAATGGTGAATATCCAGAGATTTGGTGTAAACAGCAACGACCTCACATCGTCAAACGGGCGGTATCCTCCTGGTTCGGGGGAATCCCTATGAACCGGATTGAACTCCACATCCTCTATCAGGGGGCCAGCTTTGGCGGATGGTCTCAATTCGGTTGGAACTTGGCTGGAAATTATTGTGCCGCGATCTTATCCCATAGAACCGGACGACCCATTAAATGGACTTTCACACGAAGAGAGGATTTTTATGGAGGGTCCATGGATGAGGGCTTTCATCATTACAAGGTTGGGGCCAAAAAAGACGGGACCATTATGGCTGTAAAAGCAGAGACAATTTATTCCAATCCCATGTGGGGTGGACAAGGGCCGGTTCTGCATCTAGAAGAATGCACAAAAATTCCAAACCTTTATGGAAAACGATCTCTGGCCCTTACCAACAAAGGTCCTAATACAGCCGTCCGTTGCGAGCAGCTTCCCAATACACATACACTGACCCTGGTTTTTGATCATGTGGCCACCCATTTGGGACTTGACCCGATTGATGTAGCGATGAAAAACGATGGTGTTCACGGACATGACATGGAGTGGGCCAGGGAAGAAAAGAAAAAAATGGGGTTTCCTGATACTAGTAGTCTCCGGGATTGTGTTCAAGCCGGAAAGAAGGCGATTAACTGGGACCAAAATTGGCATCCTCCCGGAGCCAGGAAGCTGCCCAATGGCCGGATGCACGGGTTAGGATTCACATGGAACCATGAATGGGAAGACTCAGCCGGGTCTGGAGAGATCGCTCTGCGCCTGGAGCGCAATGACGGAACCTTAAGAATCTTGGGAATGCGTTGTGACAATGGTGTAAATGCCGAAACGGCTTACTGTCAAATAGCTGCCGATGAAATAGGTATGAAAATCGAGGATGTTTTTTACCGGCCCCATGTTGATCCCGGTTTCTTCACCGCAACCCCGGATTCCTCGACTAACATGAGCGTTAACGGTTTCGCGGTAAGACATGCCGCACGGATTTTGAGAGAAAAAATATTAAAAGCGGCTACCAGTCTTAGGGCCGTAACCCAGCGCGGCAGCTATCCGCCTTTCTTCCCAGATTGCAGGCCTGAAGATCTGGACATCAAAGAAAGCGTTATTTTCGTCAAAAAAGACCCGACCAAAAGGCTGACTCTGGCAGAATTCGTAGGCCCTTCAGGGGATCAAGGCTCCATGGTCTTTTATGAATTATACGGAACGGAGCGCACGCCCTTCAGCGAACCCATGTTTGCCTATGGCTATCATGTTCAGGTAGGAGCCTACCGGGGCGGAGTTAGGCCAAGATTCATCCGGCAGGCCCATTTTATGGAAGTGGAAGTCGACCCGGAAACCGGAGGAATTACCGTAACCAAAGTGGTCAACGTCAATGACGTCGGCAAGGCGATAAATCCCATGGCCTGTGAAGGCCAGATGTACGGGGGAACTTACATGGGTGTAGGGAGGGCTTTATGGGAAGAAGTGATCCATGATCCGGTAACTGGAGTCATGCTCAATGGCAATTTGCTGGATTACAAGATCGCGACCATAGAAGATTGTGGGCCGATTGACACCATTCTTATGGAATCCAAATTGGGTTTCGGACCTTACGGTTTGGTTGGGATTGGGGAGGATGTGGCGACTATAATTCCGGCTCTCTTGGGTCCGGCGGTTTACAATGCCATAGGAATATGGATCGATGATTATCCTATTACACCCAGCAGAATTCTAAGAGCGTTAGGAAAAATTAGGGGTGAAAGCTAATGAAGACTTTCGAACATTTTAATGCCAAGACGATAGATGAGGCCGTATCAATTCTGGAACGCTACCGGGGCAAGGCCAAGGTGATCGCCGGAGGGACGGATCTGCTCGGCAAGATGAAAGACCGCATTCTTCCAACCTATCCCGAGGCTTTGGTCAATATAAAAACGATTAAAGGCCTGAATGAAATTGAGGAAAAGGATGGCTTTCTTAGGATAGGGGCGCTGACGGTTTTGGAAGACATTGCTCATCATCCGACCATTAAAAACAAATATAGGGCCTTGGCCCAGGCTGCGCGAAGAACCGCTTCCCCTCACCTTCGGGAGATGGGCACGATTGGAGGTAATATCAGCCAGGACATTCGCTGCTGGTATTATCGGAACCCTGGAAATCGCTTTCCTTGTTTACGCAAAGGAGGGGGACGATGTTATGCCTGGGAAGGGGACAAACGATACCACTCCATATTCGGGGGCAGCGTGCCAGAAGGGTGTTTGGCCGTCCATCCAAGCGATCTGGCCCCGGCTTTGGTGGCCCTTGGAGCCTATGTACAAACATCGAAAAGAAGGATAAAGGTTGAAGATTTTTTTCAGGTTGAGGTCACGAAAACGACGGTGCTTGGGGATGCCGAAATCGTCACCGAAATACACATTCCAAAACTCCCCAAAAAAAGCAGGAGCACTTTTTTGAAGTTCGCTTTTAGGAAATCAATTGATTTTCCAATTGTCAATTGTGCCGCAGCTTTATGGAACACAGGTGGTCACGTTACGGGGGCACGGGTTTGTTTAAATGCGGTCTATGTAAAACCGTACCGTGCTGTTTCTGCTGAACAATTTTTGATCGTGAAAGAAATATCCAGAGAGGTTGCAGAAGGTGCCGGTGAGGCGGCAATTGAGGGGGCTCAGCCGTTGGGCGACAATGATTTCATGGTCCCTGTTGCGAAAACTTTAGTAACCAATGCTGTTCTGGGCTGTTTCGACTAAGAATTTCATGTTTACATTTGACATAATTAGTCAGCAGATACTGAACGGGTTGCTCACCGGCACCAGCTACATTTTGGTTGCCTTGGGGCTTACCTTGATTTTCGGTGTCTATCGCATAATTAATCTGGCTCACGGAGCAGTCTATATGTGGGGGGCCTTTGCCTGTCACATATTTGCGACCAAGTTGGGATTCAATATTTATCTGGCTACCTTCATTGCCATGGTTCTGGCAGGAGGGCTTTCGGTTTTCATAGAAAGGAGCGTGTTTCGGCAATTGAAGGGCAGTGCAGATTGGGTGGCTTTAGTGGCTGGTTTGGGGATTTATTATGCGCTAGAGAATATTGGCTGGATAATCATGGGCCCCAGAGAGCTTCACATCCATGCCATAGCTAATCAGAAAGTATTCAGGTTCTGGGGCCTGTATGCCAATTTACAAAAATTAATATTGGCCGGGCTGTGTCTGATTATTCTTCTGTCGATGGCTGCCGTGCTAAAAAAGACTAAAATTGGCCGGGCCATCAGGGCGGCAAGCTCAGATTCAGAAACAGCCCAATTGGTGGGAATTAACACAAATCGAGTATCCTTTTCCGTGTTTTTTTTGGGTGGCGCTTTCGCCGCGGTAGCTGGTTCCATGGTTGGGTCACTTGCTTCGGTAAACCCGGCCATGGGCTTTTCTCCGATGATCATGGCATTTGTCATCGTGGTTTTTGGAGGCATGGGGAGCATCCTGGGCACTGTAATAGCTGGACTGATGGTCGGTGTACTACAAAATGTTTTGGCTTTTGCCGTTGCCCCTACCTTCGCTTATGCCTTCACGATGCTCACACTTTTGATCATTTTCATTTTGCGGCCAAAAGGCCTTTTCGGGGAATGAGCTTTGAATAAAAAGAACCTCATCATCGGGATTATCCTTTTGGGTTATGCCGCTATTCCAGCCATCGCCCCGGAAAATATTGTTCATTTGATGACCATAACCGGGGTTTTGATTATCATAGCATCGGGGTTGAATCTGCTTACCGGGTATATGGGGTATGTATCCTTTGGGAATGCCGCATTTGTGGGGATAGGGGCCTATATCTCTGCAGTTTTAGCGCAACGCTTTGGAGTTTCATTCTGGGTGGGCTTAGCGGTGGCTCCCATTTTGACGGCTTTTTTTGCCCTCTTGTTGGGAGTGGCAATTCTTAGATTGTCAGGCATATATTTTTCAATCGGGACGCTTATTTTAGGAGAAATATTTTATTCCATTTATTATAACTGGTCTCCGGTCACCGGTGGATTTATGGGACTCAACCTCCCTAGGGCAGGGATCATCATACCAGGTTTATATGATTTGGAATTCGAATTAATTCATTGGTACTACTTCATTCATTTCATGGTACTCCTGGTTGTAAGCGGTATTGCCTTGCTCGTAAAGTCACAGTTCGGTAAGGAACTGATTGCCATACGAGAAAATGAGTCCTTAGCGGAATCCCTTGGAGTTAACGTTAACGCGAGAAAATCCCAGTGCTTTGCCTTAACATGCCTCCTTGCTGGATTAGGAGGAGTGCTCTATGGCTTTTACCTGGGTCATATTGATCCGGGTTCCTTTGCCATGGCCGGGTCTACGGAATTCATAACCATTATCATTATCGGCGGGCTGGCCAGTCTCATAGGACCCTTCTTCGGAGCTTACCTTCTTATTACATTGTCGCTCTATTTAGAAGTGCTGGGTAATTGGCGCATGGTGGCGTATGGGTTGATCATTGTATTGGTGATGCTCTATCTCAGGGGCGGGATTGCAGGTTTGTTAAAAACTATTTTAAGCCGGACAATAAGCGATGATCCTACTTAAAGCGGAAAATCTTTGTAAATCGTTTGGAGGCCTAAATGCAATAAGGGAGGTCAGTTTCGAAATCGAGAAAGCGACTATTTTAGCTTTGATCGGACCGAATGGAGCAGGAAAAACCACTTTGCTCAACCTGCTAACCAATTTTATAAAGCCAGACAAAGGTCATGTGGTTTTTTGCCAAAGAAGCCTTGATGGCTTACCCCGACATGATATCGTCAAATTGGGGATAGCAAGAACCTTTCAGACTCTTACTGTTTTTGAAAATCTCACGGCCGCAGATAATATAATTATCGGCCATTCGTCGCGGGTCAAAACAGGTCTAAGGAATATTTTGAGTCTCATTTCTATCAATAGAAGCCAAAGAGAAACCGATGAACGTGCATCAAACATACTCAAAGACGTTTTAAAGTTCGTCAATTTTAACAGCAAATACATGAATAGGCCGGTAAATGAATTATCCATTATTGACAAAAAAAGAGTGGCCGTCGCGTCTGCGTTGGCATCTGAGCCTAAATTGTTGCTGTTGGATGAGCCGCTGGCTGGACTAAACCAATCTGAATCACAAGAGGTTTTGGATTTGATGAGAAAAACAAAAACAGCGGGGACATCCATATTGCTGATAGATCATAACTTAGAGGCGGTCATGAGTGTAGCGGACAGGGTGATGGTTCTAAATTTTGGCGAACTTGTCTGCGAAGGGACTCCTTCGGAGATTATCAGTAGTAAAAAGGTATCCGAAGTATATCTGGGAGAATGATGTGCTGACCATTAAGAATATCTTTGTAAGATATGGAAAAACAGAGGTTTTGCACGGTCTGGATCTGACTGTTGAAAAAGGCGAAATAGTATCCTTGTTTGGCCCTAACGGATCTGGAAAATCAACTCTTCTGCGGAGCATTTGCGGGTTGATAAATATTGGAAGTGGGAGAGTAGCTTTTGAAGGTAAAGATTTGAAAGGCCTGCCTACATCCGATATCGTGCGTTTGGGTATTTCACAAGTACCGGAAGGACGCAAGGTATTTTATGAAATGACGGTTTTGGAAAATCTTCTGGTGGGCGGCTATGTTCATGATACCAAAAGTAACAAAAAGAAATTGGACGAAATTTTTCAAATATTCCCAAGATTGCAAGAAAGATCAAAACAGAAAGGAGGGACTTTAAGCGGGGGAGAACAATCCATGCTGGTTGTTGGCCGAGCCTTAATGAATGATCCCAAGTTGTTGATCATGGATGAGCCTTGTTTGGGTTTGGCTCCAATAATTGTCAAGAATCTTGCAACAACCATAAAACATTTGGTTCAATTAGGTTTGACAGTGTTGCTTGTGGAGCAAAATGCCAAATTTGCCTTGGGTTCGGCCACACGAGGTTACGTCATTTCGAATGGAAGAATCGTCGCAGAAGGAACAACGGATAATCTAATGTCCAGGGAAGAAGAAATAAGGAAGGCCTATTTGGGTGCCTGAGAGTATGGTGTATTGCTGAGCAACGTATATCTTTATCAGGTGGAGCTTTTAAATATTTAAAAAATTCCCCAAATCAATAGAGGGGAAGAATTTAAAAGGAGCGTGCTATGTGCGTTAAAATTGAAAAGTGGAGACATTGTTTGGCAGGACTACTTGTATTGGCAATGGTGCTGTGCCCCCTGTATTTAGTGAAAAATGCCACGGCGGCAGAGAAACAACCGGAAACATTCAAGGTCGGAGCGATCCTAACCCTAAGTGGGCCAATGGCAGCCATGGGCCTTCTTGAAAAAGATGGAATTGAAATCGCCCTTGCGGACTTAAATAAAAATGGAGGTGTAATGGTTCAGGGGAAGAAACGGCCCATTGAAGTAATTTATTTCGATGATGAAGCCAGCCCCAAGAAGGCAATAGACGCCACATACTCATTGATCAATAAGGACAAAGTCAAAGTAATTGTTGGCCTCAGAATGAACGAAGCTATAGAAGCTTGTCAGCAGATTACTGAAAAGAAGAAGGTATTTGTAGTTGCGGCTGTCGCTTCTTATCCTGGTGTGTTTCTGGGGAAAAAATACGGGGTACTGCTAGGTGACTCGGGTTGGACTGAATCCGTCTCTCTTGTGAGGCTGTTAACCGATAAACCTGAAAAGTTGAAGAAGGCCGGTATTGATCCGGCAGTTGATAAACGGTACGTTTTCAAAAACAAGAAAGTGGCCTATTACGGAAGGGATGAAATGTACTGCGTTTATGCCGATCTTGGCGCCAAAGCAGCGATTGAAACTTTCGGCAAAAGTCAGGGATTGACGTACGTTGGCGGGACTATGTATCCTATTGGAACCACCGATGTGACCCCCTATGTGCAGCGGATGATGGCCAGCAAACCCGACATCATCTACGTCGGTCTTTATATCTACGAAGATACCCTTAAATTATGTCGGGCGCTTAAAGAAATGGGATATGACTTTGGACCTAATGGCAACTTACTGCTCGTTAATACCAATGACGACTTCAACTGGGGCCATGTCATAGATCCGTTATGGAAAGAAGGGATCAGCTTGAAAGGCAGCTTGTCCACCGGCCAGGATATGCCGCTTGAAGTAGCTCAAAAATATCCGATGCGCGCGGAATTTATCAATAAAATGCAGGCCAAGCATAAGCGTCTCCCTGGCCTTTTGGAGGATAACGGATATGATCAGATGTTGTTCCTCGCTAAAGCGGTGGAGAATGCTAACACCATGACAGACAGCGACAAAATCAAGTCTGCAATGCTGAAGCTGAAAGTTGATGGTGTCAGAGGTCCGGGACAGGTTTTCGTAACGCCGCAGACTGCACCCTCAATGAAAATGTATGTAAATCAGCTCATTTTGCCTCATTATGCACGCGTCATCATTGATAAAAACCAGGCTAAGTATCTCGGGTGGTATTATAAAGAGGATATGTACTGGGGAGATGGAGTTTTCGGGAAAGACCTTCTTGTGAAGTAGTTGTTTAGTGGGTATTTCCGGAAGAAGGAACCATCCCGGAGTTATCTTATTCGGGATGGTTCCTAGAAAGAATTGCCGTGAAAATCACGTTAAAATTTCATTCCAGATTTCGAGATGCCTTTCAATTTGAAAAAACGGAAGTTGAACTTCCAGACAGGGCCACAGTACGAGATCTGTTGGAATTTATTTGCAAAACCGAATCTCAAAGAAAAACACTTTTTTATGAAGATAACACAAGACTTAGGAGGGATGTCCTGGTTACCAAAAACCGGATGTTTGTCTACTATCAGAAAAGTATGGAAACAGTGCTTCAGGATCGTGACGAGATCTCGATCCACTACCCGGCTTGCATGGGTTGAGCTGGCAAACCGAATAGCTTCGGTCCAGTAAGGGCCAGCGGTAATTTACTTCATTACAAAATTCAGAAAACCCCAATAATTTCCGGATAGGCCGCTCTATTTTTTCAAACTCAAATGAGTTTAGTCGGAACTTCGGCTAAGAAAAGTGCTGATGACCTGGAGGCGGATATAGAAGAAATTACGATATGGATTGATGGGGGGGAGATACAGGCTATGGATCACCGTATATCGAGAGACTTGCCTCTTTGATCTCTTCAAGCGATCAGATATTGAAATCGCTTTACCCCAGTCGGTTTTGGAATTTGATAATCAATTTAACCTTATCTCTCCTTTTAATAATTCGAATAAGTAAGAAATAAATATATGATAGTGAAGAGCATGAAATGGAAAAGATATTAAGACAAAAGCTTGCAGAAATTGTCAGTGAGAATAATGTTACCGACAAGCTCATTGATTTGATTTCTTATTCAAAGGATGCCTCTGAGCACCGGCACCGGCCAATCGGCGCAGTCTGGCCGCAAAACACCGCGCAGGTTTCGGCGATCCTCAAACTCGCCAACCGGGAAATGGTACCGATCGTTCCGCGGGGGGCGGGCACGGGTTTAAGCGGGATGGCCGTTCCCGAGAAGGGGGGGCTTGTCCTTGATATGGCCCGGATGAAGCGGATCCTGGAAATCAAGATCGAGGATCGACTGGTCGTGGTGCAGCCCGGGGTTGTTTATGCCCAATTACAAAAAGCTCTGGATCCCTATGATTTTCATTTTCCCCCGGACCCCGCTTCCGGAAAAATAGCCACCCTGGGCGGAAATGTAGCCACAAATGCCGGGGGATTGAGGGGGGCCAAATATGGGACCACCCGGGATTATGTATTGGGACTGGAAGTGGTCTTAGCCGACGGTGAAATCCTCAAAACAGGGTCAAGGACGATGAAATGCGTTTCCGGGTACGATTTGACCCGGCTCTTTGTGGGTTCGGAAGGGACATTGGGAGTGATCACCGAAATTACTTTAAAGATCAATCCTAAACCAAAATCTATTGCCACCTGCTCAGCAACATTTCAGGAGATAAAAGACGCAGGGGAGGCCATCAGCGAAATAATGCGTTCCGGCATTACCCCCTCGGTTCTCGAAATATTAGACGAACAATGTCTAATGGTGCTTAACCGGCATGGCGGCCAGAATCTGCCGGAGGCGGCTGCCATGGTTTTAGCCGAGGCGGACGGCTACACCCGAGAAGAAACCGGATATCTGATTGGAAAAGTTGTGGAGGTTTTTAAAAAGAACCATGCCAGCCAGGTGGCCCAAGCCGACTCCCGGGAAGAGATAGAAAAATTATGGACAGCCCGGCGGGGAATCGGGGGAATTCTCTATCGGCTCAGCTTTAACATGATTGCCGAGGATGTGACCGTTCCGATCAGCCGAGTACCAGAATTGCTGATCGGCACCCAGGAAATCGGTGAGCGGAACCATGTCCTGATTGCTACCCTGGGGCATCTGGGCGATGGAAATTTGCATCCCAATATTATTTTTGACGGCCGTAATGCCGAGGAAAAATCACGGGCCGAAAAAGCCTCTGAAGAATTGTTCCAACTGGCTATTCATTTGGGCGGGACCCTTACCGGGGAGCATGGCATTGGTTTAGCAAAGGCTCCATTTATGCCCCTGGAACATAGCCCGGTGGCCATGCGGGTCATGAGGGAAGTCAAACAGATGTTTGATCCGAATAATATTCTAAATCCAGGCAAAATGGGCTTGGAGGTCTAAATGGATCCCAGACATAGGTTTATAGAAAAATTCGGGGAGTTGGTCCTAAAATGCTCCTCCTGCGGGTATTGCCAGGCTGTCTGTCCGGTCTTTGGCTTAACCCTCCGTCCCGCCTTAAACGCCAGGGGGAAAATGCTGGTGTTGAAAGAGGTGATTGAGGGTACGGTGGCCTTGGATCAGGAGCTTGTTGAGACTCTCTTCCAGTGTACGACCTGTGCCCGTTGCGCCAAAAGTTGTCCGGCCGGGGTGGATGTTCCTGAAATTATTAAACAGGTCAGAAAGGATATGGTGCAGTTGGGCGCCTTCCACCCCGCTTTCCAAGGGTTAAATGAGATCCTTCTGAAGCAAACCAATATATATGGAGAAATGATCCCGCCCGATTTCGGCCAAGAAAAAAATAAAAAGGCCGAAGTGGTCTTTTTTATCGGCTGTGTCGGATCCTATCGAAGTATAGATTCTACCCGGCAGACGTTGGCACTGCTGGATCGATTGAACATCGACTACACTTTGCTGGACGAGGTTTGCTGCAGCGGTGTATTGGAGGATGTCGGGTATCGCGTTCATGAGAATTTGGTTAATCAAAACCTGCAATCGATTTTGTTAACCGGAGCAGAAACGGTTGTTACTGCCTGTCCTTATTGCTTTCGGACTTTCAGACTGCCGCAATACGAGATATTAAGAACCAAAGATATCAAAGTAGTCCATCTGGTTCAATTTTTGAAAGATATCGATTTCGGAGTAACTACGGAAAAGCGGTTGACCTACCATGATCCCTGCGACCTGGGACGACATTCCGGAATTTATGAAGAGCCCCGGGAGATCATCCAAAAAATTACACCTGACTATGTTGAAATGACTCACAATCGGGGCGATTCCCTTTGTTGTGGTGCGGGAGGAGGTATGCGCGGAGCTTATCCCTCCAACTCCATCGCTTTGGCTCGCGCCCGCCTGGAAGAGGCCATAGAATGCAGAGCGGATATTTTATTGACCAGTTGCAATTCCTGCGTTCAAAATCTATCCAATGCCAAAACGAGATATTCCAAGCTACGGAAACAGCCTCTGGAAATCTATAATATTCCCGAATTTATCAATCATCTCCTGGAAAGAGCCAACGGCCGAAATAAAAAAATCCGTGGGTCCGGAACACAGTAAAAGAGTTTTGTTTTATAAACGTTCTCATAGGGTGAAGTCCAGCATCAAGGAAATTATCGATCAATTTTTACCCTTCGGGAAAGTCTGGGAGGCCGCATTTTCTTCGTTGTCCAGATCTCGCGGTATACTTTTACAGCTTTATCCCGGACGTCTCGAATCTAGAACCTCCGACACTTTTGCAAAATCAAGGCATTGTTAAAAGATTAAAAAGAAAGGAGAAAATAATAATGGCGAGGATATTGATATCACCGGTTAAATATATCCAGGGGGACGGGGAACTCAGCAGAATAAAGGATCATATTTCGCATTTGGGAAATACTTTTTTCTTCATTGCCGGTTCAAATGCTATGGCAAGCGCGAAGGGGACCATTGAAGAAAGCTTCAAGGATAGTGGTGCAAAACTGGTGTTCGAGAAATTCAATGGTGAGTGTTCCAATACTGAAATAAGCAGACTGAAGGAAATATTTCAGGCAAATAATTGTGATGTGGTTGTGGGTTTAGGTGGAGGGAAAGCACTTGATACTGCCAAAGCAATTGTCTACTATGTAAAAAGCCCCTTGGTTATTGTGCCCACAATAGCCTCTACAGATGCGCCTACCAGTTCCCTATCTGTCATCTATACTGACAAGGGCGTATTTGACTGGTGGGTCGCCCTTCCAAGAAATCCAGAAATTGTCCTGGTAGATACGGGTATTATTGCCAATGCCCCGATAAGGTTTTTAGTAGCGGGGATGGGGGACGCATTGGGGACGTATTTTGAGGCCATGGCCTGCGCAAAAAGCGATACCAAGAATTTTGCGGGAGGCAAATCAACCAAAGCAGCGTTGGCCCTTGCCAAGCTCTGCTATGATATTCTTATTCAGGATGGTTTGAAAGCCAAATTGGCAGCGGAAAAAAAGGTTGTAACGAATGCTGTTGAAAATGTGGTGGAAGCAAATATCTATTTGAGTGGCGTTGGCTTTGAGAGTAATGGCTGCGCATGTGCTCACTCAATTTACAACGGTTTTACCGTGCTGGATGATCATCACAAAAACTGGCATGGAGAATATGTTGCATTCGGTACGTTGGTTCAGTTGATTCTTGAGAACAGCCCTACAAGTCAACTTGAAGAAGTAATGAAGTTCTGTGTCGATGTTGGGCTTCCCGTCACATTGGGAGATCTGAGCTATGATAATCTTAGTCGCAAGGATCTTATGATGGTCGCTGAAGCAGCTTGTGCAGAAGGGCAGTTTATCCACAACGAATCTTTTGCAGTTGATCAAAACATGACCTATGCCGCTATCGTTGCAGCAGATGCCTTGGGACGTAAATATAAGGTTAAAGCAATTTAATCTAAGATGCATATTTGGCGTAATACAATGACCTCGATGACAGTCTTAATGGTAATCATAGAGTAATATTAACTGTCTCAAGATAATATTGACATAAATTCAAGGAGATAATCGGTAATGAAGATGAAAACAACTCAGGATTATATCAAAAGCTTGAGTACGTTGGACCATTTGATCTATTACAAAGGCAAGCGAATCAAGGATGTCACCCGTCATCCGGCCACGGCCCCCCATGTGCGGGCCGCAGCCATGACTTATGCCCTGGCCAATGATCCGGAATATAAGGACCTGGCGACAGTCACCTCCCATTTGACCGGTGAGACCATCAGCCGCTTCACCCATATCCACCAGAATGTGGAAGATTTAATTAAAAAAGCCAAATTGCTGCGTGCCCTGGGCCGGAAGACCGGGTCCTGCTTTCAACGTTGTGTGGGGTTGGACGGTATCAATGCCACCTATTCGGTGACCTATGAAATCGACCAGAAATACGGCACGGATTATTTTGAGCGTTTCAAGAAGTGGCTGACTTATATCCAG
>JACRBX010000315.1 GCA_016219225.1 Deltaproteobacteria bacterium | reverse complement strand
CGGTGGGGGATCCGATAGATCCCGGTATCTTTTTTGGCCGAACGGACGGCAAAGGAAGAACAACCACTCTGATAATCGTAGGCATGCCCGTCCCGGGCATGAACGGCCACATCCAGGAGGTAGGTCCCTTCAACCAGGTGAACCTTTTCAAAGGCCACCCCTATCCGACCGACATCCGAAAGGGGCGGCAGGGATATTTCATCCAACTGGGTATTGGTCCCGTAACAACAGGTCCCCTTCCCATCGAATAGGGCTACCCCGAAAACCACATCCGGGGTATGACGATGGACCTGAAAGTTGATTTCGACCAAAAGGTCCTCTCCGTCTTGAAAAACGTGTCTTTCCTGACCCCGATCATCCAGCAGCCGAACCCCGGTTATTTCGATGTCCCCGTTGCCCCAACGACTCCTGGAAATAAACCGCTCTGTTCCATTACAAGCTGCCGTTTGCTCTTCTTTAAATCGGGCATCATCTCTACGGGCCACCTCCTGCCGATAGGCGTCTATCACCTGCCGGGGGTCTCCCTGGGTCTGGATACATCCCGACTCCAACCACAAGGCCTGATCGCAGAACCGCTCCACGGTCGGCAGGTCATGGGTCACCAGGACAATCGTCTTACCGGCCTTTTTAAAGGCCGTCATCTTGTCAATACATTTCCGGGAAAAGGATTCGTCTCCCACGGCCAGGACTTCATCCACCAGCAGAATATCCGGATCGACATTGACGGCCACAGAAAACCCCAACCGGACATACATCCCCGAGGAATAGGTCCGGACCGGAACATCGATAAAAGACTCCAATTCGGCAAAACGAACAATCCGGTCAAACCGTTTTTCAATTTCTTTACGGCTTAATCCGAGTATGGTCCCGTTAATAAAAACATTTTCCCGGCCGGTGAATTCCGGGTGAAACCCCGCTCCCAATTCGATCAAGGAGGAAACCCGGCCGTTCATCAAAACCGTCCCGGAATTCGGTTTATAGATTCCGGTCATGACCTTAAGAAGGGTGCTTTTGCCGGATCCGTTCCGGCCGATGACTCCCAGACTGATTCCCTGGGGAATCTCCAAATCCAGATCCTGAAAAACAATCCGGGTTTCTTCTTTGGGTCGGCCTTTCCGGGAAAAGGGATTTAAGAGAAGGGATTTCAAGGTAATATAATCCCGGCTCAGCGTGGTCTGCTTAAATCCTTTAGAAATTCCTTTTAATATGATGGCGGGAGGCATCGATGGTTATATCTTCTCGGCAAAAGTTTCTTTATAGCGTTCAAAAAAGAACATGCCCGTCCCCAGTAAGAGCAGCGACAGGCCCATAAAAACCAGAAGACCCATCAGATCCGGATTTCGGTTATAGAAAAAAACGTTCTGGTAAGCCAGGGTAATCTGGGCCAGGGGGTTGAGCAGGACCCACTTGGTAAAAGAGGCCGGAACCTGGGAAAGGGGATAGAGAATGGGGGTCAAAAAAAACCAGAGGGTCAGAAAGTTGGCCAAAATATGTTGGACATCCCGAAAAAAGACATTAATCGTGGCCAGTATTAAAACCAGACCATTAATAAACAGCAGATGAAGGCCGATAATAACCGGTAACCAGAGGAGGGGCCATCCCGGGTAGATCCCCATGGCCCACAGAAAGCCGAAGAGTATCGGCAAACTTAATACATAGTTTAAGAGGTTGGCTAAAATCTTGACCGCCGGTAACACCTGACCGGGAAAGAGGACCTTGGTGACCAGACTGCCCCCGGCGGTAATCGAAAGCGTCCCTTCCAGCAAAGAGGAGGAAAACCATATCCAGGGCAGCAAACCGACAAACATGAATCCGGCATAGTGCTCCATCTGGATCCTGAGATAGATATTGAAGACCAGGGCATAGACCCCTAAGAGCAAAAGGGGATTCAGGAAGGTCCACAAAAAGCCGAGGAAAGATCCCCGATACCGGGCTTTCAGTTCCCTGACCACTAAGCTGTTTACCAGGCTCCGGTAACGAAACAATTCCTGTATATGTTGACGGATCAATGAAATCATAAAATAGCTTCAATAGGCTTCCTGACTGAATATCCCTTTCCACAGGGTCTTGATTAAAATCTTGATATCCATAAAGAGAGACCAGTTTTCAATATAATACAAATCAAATTCGATGCGTTTTTCCAGGGAGGTGTTCCCCCGCCAGCCATGGATCTGGGCCCATCCGGTCATTCCGGCCTTCATTTTATGACGCAACATATATTTGGGGATCTTGTCTTTAAAGCTTTGAATCAGCTCCGGCCGTTCCGGGCGGGGTCCGACCAGGCTCATCTCACCTCTTAAGACATTGATCAGTTGCGGCAATTCATCTAAGCTTAATTTTCTTAAGATCCGGCCCAGGAAAGTTCGCCGGGGATCTTCTTTTTGGGCCCAAACCGGGCCGGTTTCTTTTTCCGCCCCGACTACCATGGAACGAAACTTCAACATTTCAAAGACCCGGCCGTCCAGCCCCATCCGTACCTGGCGGTACAAGACCGGTCCCGGGGAAGTGATCTTTATAGCCAGGGTTATCAAAAAAAACAACGGGGAAAACAGGATCAATCCCAGGTTGGCCAGGAGGATATCAAAAAATCTTTTCATGATCCGATTCCACCCCACCATGGGGGATTCCCTTAAATTGATAAAGGGCAGGCCTTCAAATTCCTCAACGCCACCCCGCAGACTGATAAATCGGTACAAATCCGGAACGATCTTGATGTCGACCATTTCATCCCGAATCCGGTTCAACAGTTCTTCCATTTTCTGGTGGGCGGTTAAGGGCATGGCAAAGATCACTAAATGGATTCCCTGGGTCCGGATAACCTGATCAATTTCTTCATAGACCCCAAGGACCTCGATCCCCTTGATTTGAGTCCCCACTTTTTGCGGCAGGCGGCTTAAAAACCCGCAGATGACCAACCCTAATTCAGGGTGATTCCGGATGGTTTCGGCCACCTCCTGGGCCAGTTCCCGGGCTCCGACAATCAAGATCCGTTCAGAGCTGAGATGTTTTTTTTGTAAAGAGATGTAGTACTTTTTAAAAAATATCCGGCTTAAAGAAAGGGAGAGAAAACTTAAAAGACCGAAATAGAGAAAAACCAAACGGGAAAATTCGGTCCTTTGGAAAAAAAAGGTAATAAAAACCAGGATCATCAAGGCGATGAAATTGGCTTTAAAAAGGGCCCTTACTTCCTGGGTCCGGTTAAAAAAACGGTGATAGACCCCGGTCAGATGCAGGGTCCCTATCCAGATGGCCAGGACAAAAATAAGGAGGAACAGATAATCCTTAAAAAGAGGGATTCCCTTGGTTACCGGAATGATGGGGGCCTTAAACCGCAGATAAAAAGCCCCGATCCAGCAAGCCGTGAGGATGAAAAGATCATTAAAAAGGATTAAGGACTGGAATAACTGCAACCTTTTTTTAAACATATTTTAAAGGCCTCACCACAGCTTAAGGAGGAAGAGGAAAGAAGGAAGGATAACATAAAAAGTCGCCTCTTTAATCCCCTCGGGCCTTTTCCAGGGCTTCTTCCTTTTTCTTACAGTCGATACAGTGGGTCGTGACCGGCCGGGCTTTTAAGCGCTGCTCCGAGATATCTTCACCGCACTTTTCACAGATCCCGAAACTCCCGTCCTCAATCCGTTCCAGGGCCTCCTCTATTTTTAAAATGAGTTTTCGCTCCCGCCCCCGAATCCTGAGCATAAAATTGCGGTCCGATTCCAAAGTGGCGCGATCGGTCGGATCGGGAAAATTCTCTTTACTGTCGGTCATCCCACTGACCGTTTTTTGAGCTTCCAGAATCAAGGCATTTCGTTGCTCATGCAGAAGTTTTTTGAAAAATGATAGTTTTTTAGTATTCATAACCTCCCTCCTGTCCCTTTACTCCATTCTTGGCCCGGGAATACCCCTTCTTAATGTAAACCCCGCTCTTTCCACCCGATTTTTTAATCAATCCCACATCGGTAATCTGGATTTCACGATCTATGGCCTTACACATATCATAAATCGTCAGAGCCGCCACGGCCACAGCCGTCAAGGCCTCCATTTCCACTCCGGTCCGGTCTCTGGCTTGGACTTTAGCCAGAATACCTACCTGAGGCGGTTCATGACTAAAAGAAAAGCTGAGATCTATTCCAGTAATCCGAAGGGGATGGCACATGGGGATGAGATCAGAGGTCTTCTTGGCCGCCATAAGGGCTGCAATCTTAGCGACACTTAAAACATCCCCTTTTTCAATAGAATTATCTTCTATCTTTTTTAAAGTTTCGGCCTTCATCAAGACCTTCCCCGCAGCCCAGGCCTCCCGCAAGGTGACCTTTTTAATACTGACATTGACCATCCGGGCCCGACCCTGGGAATCGATATGGGTCCAATCCTTTAATACAGGGAGGGGATTCCGGTCTTCTGCTTTATGCGGAGAGGGTTCTCCCGCCTTTTTTCTCACTATCCGTTCCTATTTCTTTCTTTTCCGGGTTTTCTTCCACTTCAAAAGCAAAACTAACCTTCCGGGCGGCAATTTCCCGCAGGGCGACCACGACTTCCTTGTTCCTGGATTGGACCAACGGGGCAGCGCCGCTTCGTATTTGCTTAATTCTTTGAAATGCCAAATGAATTAAGGAAAACCGATTAGGCACTTGTTCGAGGCAATCTTCAATCGTAACTCTGGCCACATGCGCTCCTTTTTAAAATAGTTATCTAAATGAAACTTAGTTTTATAACCTATTTACCAAAAAAAGTAAATTATTTTATTTCTTAATAACTTCCCTTGAAAAAATTTCTCATTTTTTCTATAATTTAAGAATCTAATACCCCATAAGATCGGTCAAAAATATGATCGCTAAAACTTTCAGCAGTGCCATATCCGGAATTGATGCCTATGTTGTCCAGGTTGAGGTGGATATCGCCCGGGGGTTGCCGGCTTTTTCGACCGTAGGACTGCCGGAAGGGGCGGTCCGGGAGAGCAAAGATCGTGTTAAATCAGCCATTAAAAATTCCGGTTTCGAATTTCCCAGCCACCGGATAACGGTCAATCTGGCCCCGGCCGATATTAAAAAAGAAGGGTCGGCCTTTGACCTTCCCATAGCCTTGGGTATTCTGGCAGCTACCGGTTTATTTTCTTCTTCTCTGGTTTCATCCTACCTGATCTTAGGGGAACTCTCCTTGAATGGGGAAATCAAGCCGATTCGGGGCACCTTACCGACCGCCTTATCGGTCAGGAATAATGGGTTTCATGGACTTATCGTCCCCGAGGCCAACGCCCTGGAGGCCTCAGTTGTAGAAGGGATTGAGATCATTCCCGCCAAAACACTGGGCCAGGTAGCCGAATTTTTAAACGGTACGACCACTATCCTTCCCTTGAGCCGGGAGGGAGACCGGAATTTTTCCTTTCTTCAAGGCTATCCTTTCGATTTTAATGAGGTTAAAGGTCAAGAACAAGTCAAAAGGGCCTTGGAAATTGCCGCCGGCGGAGGTCATAACATCATTATGGTCGGTCCACCCGGATCCGGGAAAACCATGCTGGCCCAAAGGCTTCCTTCCATTTTGCCCGACCTGACTTTTGAGGAGGCCCTGGAAACCTCAAAAATTTACAGTGTTATGGGATTGATGCCGGCAGAGGAGGCCCTGATTACGGTCCGACCCTTTCGATCTCCCCACCATACGGTTTCCGATGCCGGTCTGATCGGGGGGGGCCAAATCCCCCGCCCCGGCGAAGTCAGCCTGGCCCATAATGGGGTCCTTTTTTTAGACGAATTACCAGAATTTAAAAAAAACGTCCTGGAAGTTTTGAGACAGCCGCTGGAAGACGGCAGGGTGACCATTGCCCGGGCCATTACCTCCCTGACCTATCCGGCCCGTTTTATGCTGGTGGCGGCCATGAATCCCTGCCCTTGCGGCTTTCTCTCTGATCCGCAGCGGGAATGTCACTGTACCTATCCTCAAATCCAGCGCTACAAATCAAAAATATCCGGTCCCCTCCTGGATCGTATTGACCTCCATGTTGAGGTCCCCTCCGTTAAATTCAAAGATCTGGCCGGTCAAACAGGCGGGGAATCCTCGGATGCCATCCGGGACCGGGTCAATGCCTCCCGGGAAAAACAAAAAAACCGTTTCCAAAGTAAAACCATTTTTTGCAACGCCCAGATGGGCCCCAGACAGATAAAAAAATATTGTTCCCTTTCTCCCGATTCCCAAGGCCTTCTGGAACAGGCCATGGAATATCTGGGGTTGAGTGCCCGGGCTTATCATCGCATATTAAAAATCTCCCGGACCATTGCCGACCTGGAAAACATGGAACATATCGGCCCCCATCATGTTTCCGAGGCCATCCAATACCGCAATTTAGACCGACGTCTTCTCTGAGTAATGCCTCCGTATCCAACAAAACGCCGTTCTCGTCCCCGCCGCCCCAAAAGTACCAGCTTCCTGGTGAAGCTCTCCATTTTTCTGCTGGCCTCGCTCCTCATTACCTCCTTTTTTGCCGGATTTTTCTACCTGCTGTTGCTGTTCCAGTTACCGAACATAAAAAGTCTAAATGATTACACGCCCCCTCTGGCCACTCAGATCCTCGCTGACGATGGAACATTGATCGGTTACCTTTTTAAAGAGAAAAGAGTCCTGGTCTCTCTGGCCGAATTACCTCCCCATTTAATTCAGGCCTTTGTGGCTTCGGAGGATGCCCGGTTTTTTAAACATCGCGGCTTGGATTTTCTGGGAATTATCAGGGCCCTCTGGAAAAACATCTGGGCCGGGGAAATCATTCAAGGTGGCAGCACCATCACCCAACAGGTCACCAAGTCACTCCTTCTTTCTCCGGAAAAGAGCCTTTCGAGGAAAATCAAGGAGGCTGTCCTGGCCTATCGTCTGGATCATTATCTGTCCAAATCCGATATCCTCTATATCTATCTGAATCAGATTTACCTCGGTCATGGGGCTTATGGGGTTGAGGCCGCGGCTCAGACCTATTTCGGGAAAAAAGCCCGCGATCTTACCTTACCCGAAAGTGCCCTGTTGGCCGGCCTTCCACAGGCCCCCAGCCGATATTCACCCCTGCTTCATCCCCAAAAAGCCAAGGAACGACAGCGGTATGTTCTGAAACGGATGGCCGAAGAAGATATTATCTCCGAAAACGAGTCTCGGGCCGCTGAACAAACCCCTTTATTTTTTGCCATCGTCCAGGATCCCAATTTGAACATGGCCCATTATTTTACGGATCTGGTTAGAAAATATTTATATCAAACCTGGGGATCGGAATTTGTATTAAAAGCCGGGTTGGTCGTCAGGACCACACTGAACCTTTCCTTCCAGAAGGCAGCCATGGAAGCTGTTATCAATGGGACCAAGGCCGTCCAGGGTCGTCATAGCTATACCAGGGCTATAAAGCGCATTCCTCCGGACAAAATAGCTGATTATTGTCCCAAGCCGGATCAACCCCTCTCCAAAGAAGATAGAAAGAGGGCTGACATCACTACCGGGGTAGTGGCTCAAATCGATCCCATTGCCCAGACCGCCAAAGTCTGTATGGGTCGGGAATGGGCGATCTTACCGCTGCCTTCGGCCACTGCCTCCCCGGACAAAGGCCAGGAGGACGATGAAGGCCTGGCGATAAAAACCGATCCAGCCCTCCCTGCTTTAACCGTCGGCGACGTCATTCGTCTTCGCCGGGATCCGGTCGGCCATACGTTGACGATTTTAGACGAAGACCAGGTAGAGGCGGCCTTACTTTGTATTGAAAGTCAAACCGGATCGGTCAAGGCCCTGGTGGGGGGAAAAAATTATGGCCAGACGGAATTTAACCGGGCGGTTCAATCCCGACGACAACCCGGTTCTTCTTTCAAGCCCATTATTTATGCCGCCGCCATAGAAAAAGGACTTACGCCATCCTCCATTCTCATGGACACCCCGGTCTATTTTGGAGGAGCCCATCACTGGGCCCCTCAGAACTTTGATCACAAGTTTCTGGGGCCAACAACCTTAAGGACGGGATTAATCCAATCCCGGAATATCGTTTCCATCCGAATCCTCCAAAGGATCGGGGTCTCCTATGCCATCCGTTTTGCCCAGCAGTTGGGAATTTCCTCTTCCCTCTATCCCAACCTTTCCCTGGCCTTGGGGTCTTCCGGGGTCTCTCTTTGGGAGATGGTTACGGCTTACAATTGTTTTCCCACCCTTGGACAAAGGGTGTCCCCTTTTTATATCAAGCAAATCTTCGATCGCTATAACCGCAAGATTTATGAATATCACCCCCGACCGGAAACGGTGATGAAACCGGAAACCGCCCATACGATGGTCCAACTCCTTGAATCGGTTGTCAAAGAGGGCACCGGCCGGCGGTTAAAGGCCTTGGGGAAACCGGTGGCCGGGAAAACCGGGACTACCAACGACTTCCGGGATGCCTGGTTCATAGGATTCACCCCTTCCTATGTCGCTGGGACCTGGGTGGGCATTGATGATTTGACCCCTTTAGGGTCCGGGGAAACCGGGGCCCAGGCTGCAAGCCCCATTGTTTTGGAATTTTTTCAAAAAGCCCTTTCGGCTTTGCCTCCCCAGGAGTTTCCTGTTCCTCAAATACAGGAAAAAGATCCGGGGGCAACACCGAGCCTGTGGGAAGAATTCAAGGGGTCAAAAGGAGGATCATCCTCCCATAATCTGGAATGAGGGATTTTAAGCAAAAACAGCCCTTTTCACTCACCGCAGAGATCAAAGGGCTGTTAGGTTGGCTTTAGGTCTGGAGTAATTAAATGTTTTTTAAGGAATCCTTGACCGTGTAAAGAAGGATGAAATTCTTGTCCAATTCTTCGGTCAAGGCCTTTAATTTATCCTCGGGCAAATCCATGATGCGGATATAGACGTGGCGGCAGTTTTCCTCGCACATATCATAAGAAGACAGGATGCTGACCATTCGCCCGCCATGTTTTCTGATGATATCAGCCACATCTTTAATGGAACCCGGCCGATCTTCCAGGTTAAAGGCAAATTGGGTACCTCCCCGATAGATACCGGTTAAGGAGACCAGGACCTTGAAAACATCACCCTGAGTGATGATTCCGACTACCTTTCCTTTTTCGTTGACTACCGGGAGGCCGGAAATCCGATGCTCCAGCATCTTTACCGCCGCTTTTTCCACTGTTTCTTCAGGGCCGACGGTAACTAAATTTTTTTTCATAATATCTTTTATTTTTAATTCCGAAAGGAGGTAGTACAATTCATGAACATCTAAAGTGGTTGCTTTGGAAGGGGAAGCCTCTTTAATATCGCGATCAGTAATCATGCCGACCAATTTTCCTTTTTGCATAACCGGCATGCGACGAATATTATTTTCCTTCATGATTTGAGAGGCCTTCATCATGGAAGTTTCTTCATCTATAGTAATAACGTCGCTGGTCATCCATCCTTTAACTAACATGGGTTATCCTCCGCTCATTTGAATTGTAAACATTGTAAACCCTGACATCGCCGTTTCACCCCTTTTGGGATGTCTGATTATAAAATAACCTTATTATAATTGCCGGTATTGTCAAGTTTTTTTTGTTAACGAGGCACCCGGTCGATAAGGGTTTTTCCTTTAGGCTTGCAGCCTTTTTTCCCTTGACCCTTCACAGAGTTTATTTTATCCTGAAATTCAATCCAATCTGAGGGTATGAGAGAAATCGCCGGATCTTAAAATGAATTTCAAGGAAGTATTAATAACTTTGATGGGGCGATTACAAAAAAGGCATATCAATTTTGCCTTATCCGGTGGATTGGCTTTAACTACCTTGGGAATATTCAGATTCACCAAGGACATTGACTTGATGGCCCCGGAGGAATGCAAGGGGGACATCGAAAAAATTATGATTGAACTTGGCTATGAAAAACAGGACTTCAGCAATGATGAAATCCTTTCCTTTTGGTCTCCCCTCAAGGTCTTTGGACAGATTGATTTTTTAATAGCCAGAAGAAAATATGCCAGGGCAATGTTAACGCGTGCCCGGAAAATCCCTATCTTCGATGGGACACTTGAGGTTAATACCTTATTGCCGGAGGATCTGATTGGTTTAAAAATTCAGGCCCTGGCAAATGATCCTGAGCACCGGACCCTGGTGGATGCCCCGGATATAAAGAGGATTCTCCAGCTTCACAAAGATACACTGGATATGAACCTGGTCAGGGAATATTTCCAACTTTTTAATAAGGAGGTCTTGTTGGATGAGTGGCTTGCCAAGATTGAAGGATGAAGAGAGACAGGAGCTGCTGCAGGATTCAAAGGACGTCCGAAGGGGAGAGGTTTGGAGGGCCATAAAGGTTCGATGTCATAAAGGGGACCTGGATGAATATATTGAATTTTTATCGGAAAATATAGGATCTTTTTATAGTTATCCCTCCAAAAAGATATCAGATCGTTTCAAACTTTAATTACCGTAACACTTTAGTTGTTTGAAAAGAGAGTTTTTTTCACCGCAAAGGCGCGAAGAACGCAGAGAGAAACATCTTTGTTCAATCCCGTGAGAGGCGGGATTGAAAAAAACATCCCTGGACTCCGGCCCGGAGGGGCCTACACCCCGGAGGGTTGCGAAAGCTTTTTCCTTTCTGTCCTCTCAACAGAAAGGAAGATGTATTCCTTTCGACTCCCAAAGGGAGTCTCTTATAAGATCGGCAGATCGGCTCCCGGCCGGGAGCCTCTGCAAAAATTCGACAAAGTCGAGCGGACCGATCGACCTTTGCGCCCTTTGCGGCTCTGCAGTGAATATTGTTTTTCAAAAAGCTAAACTGATACTAATTACCAAATTAAAATAAAAGATGAAATAACTTAAAAGCCTCCGCACGGGCCGGGGAGTTTTCGGGAATGGTGCTGGTTGGTTTGCCTTCTTTGTCGAACTCATAAATGAATTCATCCTTGGGGACAACCCCCAGCAAAGATAACCCATGGTCCTGTAACAAGACTCCCCAGTCTTTTATTTCTGAAAGGTCTTTCGTTTCCGCCTGGTTGATAATGACCAGATTTTTTTCTATTTTCAGCCCTAATTCTTTGGTTAAGTCCCCGATACGAATAGCGGCCTGGATACCCCGGCGGGAACTGTCGGAGACAATCAGCAAAACATCTATCTCCCGGGTGGTCAGTCGGCTGATATGTTCCATACCGGCCTCGTTATCGACGACCAGATAAGGATAATTTTGGGAAAGTTTTTCTATAAACTGGGAAAGCAGGGTATTGGCGGCACAATAACATCCTTGTCCTTCCGGCCGGCCCATGATGATCAAATCAAAGCCTTCGGCTTCCACCAAAGACTCCTGGATCCGCATCTCCATGAAGATGTCTTTGGTCATGCCGGGGAGACCCCCCTTTTTCATCTCCTCCCGGGCGTCACCGATGGTTTGGCGGGCCGTTACCCCCAGGACTTCATTCAGGTTGGCATTGGCGTCGGCGTCAACAGCCAGGACCGGTTTTTTTCCATTTTCGATCATGTACCGGATTAAAAGACCGGCCACGGTTGTTTTACCGGTCCCCCCTTTTCCGGCTAAGGCAATGGTATAGCTCATAAATCAATTCCTTCCAGCATCCCCTATCCTCTTCTCCATACAAATGATCTTTTCAAAAACCCGTGGAAAGAGTTTTTGATCGGTATGGGGAAGAAATAGGGACGCAATATAATTATTCATAAAATTATTGTTTTCACTTAACTCGATATTGGTTATTTTATTGAATATCCTTTTCACTTCGGTTCTGAGGATATTGGAAAAACAGATCAGACGGGCCCCTAACAAAGACCCGTTTCCTATAAATTTAAATTTATCCAAAGGTAAATCCGGCAATAAACCGATGATAATGGATTTTTCAATATTGATATAATTTCCAAAACCACCAGCGATAATAACCTCTTCCAAATCCGTCATGCCTAATCCGACTTCATTTAAAAGGGTCACATAACCGGCGTACATAGCCCCCTTGGCCCGAATCAAGTTATCAATATCCACTTCGGTAATGACAATATCCCGACCAATCTGGGTGTCTTTGGACCAGGCCAGGACATATTCCAGACCGTCACTTCCCTCTCGAATACGATCCGTCTTCAATCCATGTTTAAATTTTCCATTTTGATCCAAAACACAGGACTCCAGCAGTCCGGCCACGATATTGATCAGACCGGACCCACAGATCCCTTTGGGTTTGATCATTCCGATAGTCAGGATCATAGGTTCAAAAGTATTCGGATTTACACTAAAATCTTCTATGGCCCCTTCTGTCGCCCGCATCCCGTGTTTGATCCCCCCGCCTTCAAAGGCCGGACCGGCCGAACAGGCCGCACAGGTCATCCATTCGGAATTGCCGATAACGATCTCGCCGTTGGTTCCCAAATCAATATAGAGGGTTAATTTGTCCTGCCGGTACATCCCGGACCCCATGACCCCGGCTATAACGTCTCCCCCCACATAACTGGCGATAGAAGGGAAGAGATAAGCCCGTACATGCTCTTCTAAATTGATCCCTACTTCCTTGGCCCTGATGGGGGGAATATAATTCATCGGTGGGGTATAAGGGGCTATCCGGATGTAACGGGGTTCAATCCCTAAAAATAAATGGGTCATGGTGGTATTTCCGGCCAAGGTAATATGGGTAATACTTTCAAGGGGTATTTTATGCTTTCGGATCAATTGCTTAATAATTCCATTGATAGTTGAAATAACCAGGTCTTTCATCTTTTGCTGCCCCCCTGGTTTCTGGCTGTAAACAATGCGTGAGATTACATCCTCCCCGTAACTGATCTGGGCATTATATTCGGCATGTTGGGCCAAAATATCGCCGTTATTGAGATCCAGTAATTGTCCCCAGACCGTTGTTGTTCCAATGTCTATGGCAACGGCAAAATTTTGCTGGGTCATATCCCCGGGTTCAATATTGATCAGTTGAATTTTACCACCCTTTTTTCTTGGGTTTCCAATAGTTACTGTTATTTTCCAGTCCCCTTGTCTTAAAACCGCGGACATTTTTTTGATAGCATAAAAATCAACCGTTATATTATGAATCCCATGGACTTGTTTTAAGGACCGGATGACCCGTGAAAGATCGCTGATATTATCGGCAATGGTGGGTGGACTGACCTCTAAATATTTTTTTTCAAAAGGGGGATGAAATTTTCCGTTAACAATCAAATCTTCAATCTTGAGTTGGGAGACCACCTGCCAGGCTCCGGACCGGGGGCGATACCGATCCAGGACCTTCCGGTCCAACTGGGATTCGGTAGGGATCGTTACTTCCAAGTCACCGATTATTTTTGTTTTACACGCCTGCCGGACACCAAGGGCGTAATCTTCCGGGCTCAATTTATCCGTCCGGTCGCTCTCCACTTCTCCTTTATCAATGATTACCCGGCACTTCCCACAAACCCCTTCTCCACCACAGGAGGCATTAATATGTATCCCGGCCCGCATAGCCGCCCGCAACAAATTCTCGCCCTCGGGGACTATCACTTCTATTTTATCCGGATTAAATACTATTTTTCTGTCTGACATAATTTTTTCCCTTTCCCTTCCTTCCTTAAAAGACCTTCCTTTTTTTGTCAAGTAAATAGGGAATGTTATCCATAGTCTTTTTAGAGGGTCTACTTTTGAGTTGCTTTTGTTATTATTTTCCTATATAAAGAATTAACAAGTTTTCTTTGAGGAATCAGTAAATTATGGTATATTTTCCTGTATTATAATAACCACCTAAAATCCATAAATTCAAAGATTCTAAAAAAACCGTATAACAAAATCTAAATTTCCTTTTCCTCCCGGTTAAGGAAGTTATGGTAGATTTTATTATGGGGTTTTTAATAAAGATATTAAAGAAGTTTTGTATTATTTTTTATAATTATTTTAATTAGTTATTTTAGTTATTCCACCATCTCCTGCTCTTATTATAACTAATAAAGAACTTATAAAAAAAAATTAATAATATAAATAACAATAAAAAGGAGAATGTTTTATGGAATTGACGATTCAAAAACAGTCCCTCTTGGAGGTATTACAAACAGCTCAAGGGATAGTGGAAAAAAGAAGTTCCATGCCCATTCTCTCCAATATTTTAATTGAAACCCGGGAAGAAGACGTTCAGATAGTGGCCACCGACTTGCAGGTGGGTATACGGTTAAAATGCCCGGCCAAAATAATACAGCCCGGAGGAATTTCTATTCTGGCCAGAAAATTTTATGAAATTGTAAGGGAACTCCCGGATGAGGAAATTTATTTAAAACTTAAAGAAAACAATAGATTATTAATATCAAGCAAAGGCGCCCAATTTAATATTGTCGGCTTGCCGGCCTTAGATTATCCCCCTTTGCCCGATGCCGAAATCATAAAGAGCATTGCTTTGGATGGAGCGGTCATTCGGGATATGATTCAGAAGACTATTATTTCAGTCTCTTTGGATGAAGGACGCTATAATTTATCCGGCATCTATTTTGAATATTTAACAAAAGATGAGAATACGCTTCTCCGGATGGTCTCTACCGATGGACATCGGTTAACGATTATGGAAAAACCTACCGAAACCTTAGAAGAAGGTCTGTTTTCCAAAGGGGTCCTGCTTCCCAGGAAAGCGGTAACCGAATTATTAAAGATTTTGGAAAAACCAGGACCGATCCAAATAGGATTTAAGGATAATTACGGGGTTTTTCAAAAAGAAGATACGTTAATGATTATGCGCTTACTGGAAAGTAATTTTCCAGATTATAATCTGGTGTTGCCTAAAAAAAAGGATAAATCGATTAATATTTTAAAAAACGATCTGATCGATACCATGAAAAGAATGGCCATTTTATCAACGGATAAATATAAGGGGGTCAAATTTTCCCTGACGGAAGGCAACTTAGAAATTCAGTCGGTTAATCCGGATCTTGGTGATGCCAAAGAAAGTTTATCTCTGGATTATAAAGAAGGTAACTTAGAAATAGGCTTCAATGCCCGGTTCTTTATTGATGCCCTGCAGGTCATGGAAAGCGAAACCATTGTTCTGGATTTGAGTGATTCGGTGAGTCCGGCTATTTTGAGCGGTCTTAAAGACCCGGGATTTATGGCATTGATTATGCCGATGAAGCTTACGGAAGAATCAGGGGAAATTCAGTAATCCCCCACCTGCAGGAAATACCACATATTGTAACACTTTAGTTGTTTGAAAAGAGAGTTTTTTTCACCGCGAAGAACGCAAAGAGAAACATCTGTGTTCAATCCCGTGAGAGGCGGGATTGAACAAAATATCCCTTTTTTATTATTTCGGTTTTTAACACCAAAGGACGGACGATAATAGTATGACTACTTATGGAGCGGATCAAATCAAAGTCCTGGAAGGGCTGGCCCCTGTTCGGGAAAGACCTTCCATGTATATCGGCAACACCTCGACGGAAGGGCTGCATCAATTGGTCTATGAAGTAGTAGACAACAGCATCGATGAGGCCCTGGCCGGTTTTTGTAACCACATAGGTGTGGTCATCCATTCCGACGAAAGTGTTTCCGTCGATGATAACGGCCGGGGCATACCGGTGGATATGCACAAGACGGAACTAAAGCCGGCCCTGGAAGTGGTCATGACCAAACTCCACGCCGGGGGAAAATTCGATAACGAGACCTATAAGGTCTCCGGAGGACTGCACGGCGTGGGAGTTTCTGTGGTCAATGCCCTTTCGGAATATTTGGAAGTGGAAGTCCGGAAAAACGGGAACGTCTATTATCAAAAATATGAACAGGGCAATCCGGTGACCCCCATGGAAGTCATCGGGACCACCAAAAGGACCGGGACCAAGGTCCAGTTTAAACCCGACGGCTCGATCTTTGAAACCACGATTTTCAGTTATGATATTTTATCCCAGCGGTTGAGGGAGCTTTCCTTTTTAAACAAAGGGGTGCGTATTACCATCGAAGATGAGCGGACGACCAAAAAAAATGAATTCTTTTATATGGGAGGCATCAATTCTTTTGTCGAATATTTAAATCGAAACAGAGAAGTGGTTCACCCCAAGCCGATCTATGTTTCCGGACAGCGGGGGGACGTCATTGTCGAGGTGGCCTTTCAATATAATGACACCTACCAGGAAAAGATTTTTTCTTATGCCAATACCATCAATACCCGGGACGGCGGGTCTCACCTAAGCGGCTTTAAGACGGCCTTGACCCGCAGCCTGAACCAATACGCCACCAAGGAAAACCTTCCCAAAAACCTGCGGGAGAAGGTCAGCGGAGATGATGTCCGGGAGGGTATGACCGCCATCATCAGCGTCAAATTGCCCAACCCCCAGTTTGAAGGACAGACCAAGACCAAGCTGGGAAACAGCGAGGTCAAAGGGCTGGTGGACACGCTGGTGTATGAAGAGTTGAACGCCTTCCTGGAAGAAAACCCGGCGGTGGCCAAAAATATTTTGATCAAGGTAACCGAAGCGGCCCGGGCCCGGGAAGCGGCCCGCAAGGCCAAGGAACTGACCCGAAGGAAAGGGGCCTTGGTGGAAACCTCCCTGCCGGGGAAGTTGGCCGATTGCCAGGAGCGGGACCCCAGATATTGTGAGCTTTATCTTGTGGAAGGGGATTCGGCCGGCGGCTCGGCCAAGCAGGGAAGGGATCGAAAATTTCAGGCCATCCTGCCCTTAAAAGGAAAAATTCTCAATGTGGAGAAGGCTCGTTTCGATAAAATGATCGAGAATAACGAGATCCGGACCCTCATCACGGCCCTGGGTGCGGGGGTGGGCGGAGAAGACTATCAGCCCGAACAATTACGCTATCATAAAATCATTATCATGACTGATGCCGACGTGGACGGGGCCCACATTCGCACCCTGTTGTTGACTTTTTTCTACCGGCGGTTTCAACAACTGATAGAAAAAGGGTTTTTATATATCGCCCAGCCTCCGCTCTACCGGGTGGCCTCGGGCAAGGAAGAAACCTACATCAAAGACGACGACGCCTTTCAAAAATTCTTGGGAAAAAGGGGTATCCACAAAAAGAAGCTTTTTTGGAAGGAAAAGGAAAAATCTCTGGAAGGGGAGGCCCTGATACAGTTTTTGGAAAAGATCAATCACTACCTGCGTTCCCTGGAAAAATTGGAGATGAAAGGCTTTGACGCCCCGGTGCTCGAGATCCTGGCCGATCCGGAAAGGCCGGAGTCCCTGACCAAAGAACGCCTGAAAGATCCCGGGTATATGAAGGTCCTGAAAAACAAATTAGAGAGCCAGGGGGTCCCGACCGGTGAGATGGTTTTTGACGAAGAACATCAGGCCTATTCCCTGCCGATTTTGGACCAGGCCGGCGGAAAGGAACGTTACACCCTGGATTGGAACCTCCAGTCCCTGGCTGACTTCCAAAACCTGCGCCGCTTTAAAAAAGAACTGCCCTGGCTGCAGGCCTTTCCCCTTTTGGTGGTCAATGATCAGCAGCCCCAGCAGATAAAAACCCCCAAGGAATTGCTGGAGTTCTTTTTGGACGAAGGCAAAAAAGGTTTGAACATCCAGCGCTATAAGGGTCTCGGGGAGATGAACCCTCAGCAGCTCTGGCAAACTACCATGAATCCCGAAAACCGCACCTTATTACAAATCAAGGTGGAAGATATGGTCGCGGCCGAAGAAATGTTTACCATCTTGATGGGCGACAAGGTTGAACCCCGGAGGGACTTTATCTACCAGCACGCATTGGAAGTCCGGGAATTGGATATTTAAAAAAAATCAGGGGCCAAGGGGTCAAGGATTCCAGGATTCAAGAAATAGCTTGGACACCTAATCAAATCCCTCGAACCTCGAACCCCGGACCCCTTGAATCCTTGAACCCTTAAAGGTATTTATCATGACTTTTGTTTCTCAGGAACTACCGATCAATATCGAAGACGAAATCACGCGCTCTTACATGGATTATGCCATGAGTGTTATCATCGGACGGGCCCTGCCGGATATCCGCGACGGGCTGAAACCGGTACACCGGCGCATCCTTTATTCCATGAGGGAATTAGGCAACGACTATAATAAGGCTTATAAAAAATCGGCCCGTATCGTCGGGGATGTGATCGGTAAATATCATCCTCACGGAGACACGGCGGTCTACGACACTATCGTGCGCATGGCCCAGGATTTTTCATTGCGCTATCCATTGGTGGACGGTCAGGGAAATTTTGGCTCCGTGGACGGAGATTCTCCGGCAGCCATGCGTTATACGGAAATCCGCATGACCCGCCTGGCCCATGAATTTCTGGAGGATCTGGATAAAGAGACGGTTGAATTTATCCCCAACTATGACGGGTCCTTAAAAGAGCCTACCATTCTGCCGGCCATGGTGCCCAATCTGCTCATTAACGGCTCCTCGGGGATCGCCGTGGGCATGGCCACCAACATCCCCCCGCACAATCTTTCGGAGGTCATCGACGGCCTGCTGGCCTTGATCGACAATCCGGACCTGTCCTTTAAGGATCTGATCCACCTGATTCCCGGCCCCGATTTTCCAACCGCCGGCTTTATTTACGGAAGTGGTGGGATCTATCAGGCCTACCAGACCGGGCGGGGCATCATAAAACTTCGGGCCAGGGTCCTGGTCGAAAAAAAGAAAGCCCAGGGCCGGGAAAGCATCGTTGTCACCGAATTGCCCTACCAGGTGAATAAGGCCAGGTTGATTGAAAAGATTGCCGAGCTGGTCAAAGAAAAAAGGATTGAAGGCATCCAGGATGTGCGGGACGAATCCGATCGAGAAGGCATGCGCATCGTCATTGATCTGAAAAAAGACGAGGTCGTGGAAATCATCTTAAACCAGCTTTATAAATTCACCTCCATGGAAGTCACCTTCGGGATCATCTTCCTGGCCATCGTCAACAACCGGCCCAAGGTCATGGACCTGAAAACCATCCTGGTCCACTTCCTGGATTTTCGCAAGGAGATCATTCGAAAACGCACGGCCTTTGAATTAAAAGAGGCAGAAAGAAAGGCCCATATACTGGAGGGATTGAAGATCGCCCTGGACCACCTGGATGAAGTCATCGCCTTGATCCGCAAGGCCAAAAATCCCGCCGAGGCCAAAAGCCAATTGATCAGCCGCTTTTCCTTTTCCGAGATCCAGGCCCAATCGATCCTGGAGATGCGCTTGCAGCGGTTGACCAACCTGGAGCGGGAAAAAATCATCCAGGATTATAAGGAAATCCTAAAAACCATCGAACGGCTGAAGTCGATCCTGGCCAGTGAGGCCCTGATCCTGCAGTTAATCCGGGAGGAATTGACGGAGCTGAAAAAACGGTACGGCGATGAGCGGCGCACTGAGATTATCGAAGATACCACCGAGATCCAGTTAGAAGACCTGATCGTCGAAGAAGACATGGCAGTGACCATTTCTCACGGCGGTTATATCAAGAGGAACCCCATCAGTCTTTACCGCAGTCAACGAAGAGGCGGGCGGGGCATCACCGGTATGGAGACCAAGGAAGATGATTTTGTGGAGCACCTCTTTATCGCCTCCACCCATAATTATTTTCTATTCTTTACCAATCTGGGAAGGCTTTACTGGTTGAAGGTCCACGAAATCCCCCAGGCCGGGCGCCTGGCCCGGGGCAAGGCCATGGTCAACGTTTTGAATCTCCAACCCCAGGAGAAAGTGGCTACCACCCTGCCGATACGATCCTTTGAAGAGGGGAAATCCATCATCATGGTGACCCGCAAAGGGATGATCAAAAAAACCGACCTGATGTCCTTCAGCCGGCCCCGGTCAGGCGGTATTATCGCCACCATCATCCAGGATGGAGATGAATTGATCGCCGCCAATATCACCCATGGGGAGCAGGACATTTTTCTGGGAACCCGCGACGGTCTTTCTATTCGCTTTAAGGAAAAAGATATCCGGGAAATGGGACGGATGGCCCAGGGGGTAAAGGGTATCCGTTTAAGCCCGGCAGACTGGGTCGTGGGAGCAGAGGTCTTGTCCCAGGAAGGGACCATCCTGACGGTTACGGAAAACGGATTCGGCAAGCGGACCAGGACGGAGGAGTATCGGGAACAGGGCCGGGCCGGTAAAGGGATCATCACGATTAAAACCACGGATAGAAACGGGCCGGTCGTGGGGGTCTTGCAGGTTACCGACGAAGACGATCTGATGATCATTACCGATCGTGGTAAAATTATTCGTTTGCGGATAAAGGACATTTCGGTGATCGGGAGAAACACCCAAGGGGTCCGGTTGATTAATCTGGAGGACCAGGAAAAGGTCGTCAGCGTGGCCCGTTCTGCCGCCCGGGAAGAAGAGAAAGATGTCCCGGAATAAAAAAGCCTATAAAATCGGGGTCGTGGGGGCCGGAAGCTGGGGCACGGCCCTGGCCCGATTACTGGCTGTTAACGGTTACCCGGTCGAGTTGTGGTCGTATGAAGAGGAAATAGCCGATCAGATCAACAGGGATCGGGAAAATAAAATTTTTTTACCCGGCGTACCGCTTCCGGTTTCCATCGAGCCCACGACCCGACTTTCTACGGTCCTCGAACAAAAAGACCTGCTGGTTCTAGCCGTTCCCTCCCATTTTTTCAGGAATGTCCTGAATCAGATGATGTCCTTCCTTTCTCAGATTAAAAAAGATTGCCTGTGGATCACAGCCACCAAAGGGATTGAAAACGATACCTTGTTGACGATGTCCGGGGTTCTAAAGGAATTGCTGCCCCCGGAATATCATTCTTTTATCGGTTGTCTTTCCGGTCCCACCTTTGCCAAGGAAGTTTCCAGAGACCTCCCAACGGCGGTTTCCCTGGCTTCCGGTGTAGAAAAAACCGCCCTGACGGCCCAAAGGTTTTTATCCAACACTACCTTCCGGGTCTATACCAATTTGGATCTTTTGGGTGTGGAATTAGGGGGGGCCTTGAAAAATGTGATCGCCCTGGCCGCGGGAATTTCCGATGGACTTCAGTTGGGCCATAATGCCCGGGCCGCCTTGATCACCCGCGGTCTGGCGGAGATTTGTCGCTTAGGGGAAAAAATGGGGGCCAGCCGGCCCACCTTTTTTGGATTGGCCGGCATCGGGGATTTGGTGTTAACCTGCACCGGAGACCTGAGCCGAAACCGAACCGTCGGCCTTCGCCTGGGGCAGGGAGAAAAACTGGCGGCCATCCTTTCCACCATGACCATGGTCGCCGAAGGCATAAAAACCACCCGGGCCGCCCATCAACTGGCGATTCGAGAAAAGATCGAAATGCCGATCGTTTCCCAGATATACGGCATTTTGTATGAGGGCTGGGACCCGCGACAGGCGGTGAAGGATTTGATGACCCGGGATTTGAAAGCCGAGGGATAGACTTTTTACGAACGTGTCAGAGATGAAGCCACTCCTCTTAGGTTTCTTACTGCTTTTCTTGACCATAACGGGGGAAATAGGCGGAGGGATGACCGCAGAAGCCGACGACCGCATTTTACTCGGTGCGGTGGAGGAAGTCATTCTGTTACCCTGGGGAGTGAAATTGCCTGCCCGGATCGATACCGGTGCGGCTACTTCATCGCTGGATGCCCGGGACCTGACCATAAGGGATAAGACGGCCGAATTTACCTTGCCGAAGGAATACGGCGGCCTGGCGATCAGCTTGCCTATCGTGAAATGGAAAACCGTCAAGTCGGCCGGGACCATAAGCCAAAGACCGGTGGTGGACATAGAGATGTGTATCGGGCCCCATCGCATACGAACCCGTGTGAACCTCAATGATCGTTCCAATGTCAAGTATCCGCTGATCCTGGGGCGGAACACGATCAAACGGCGTTTTATTATCGACTGTAACACTTCCTTTTGTTCCCCGCCATCCTGCCCTGGGGTTACTCCGAAGTGAGGCGTCCGGCCCTTCTTCTCAGTGCGGGTTTAGTCCTTCTTGGAATCATACTGGTGACTTACCGCATCGTAGGGCTGGGATATCCGGTTTTCCCCACCGCGCCGGGACAGACCTGGCAGCTCCAGATCAATGCCTTGGTGACTCCACTTGAAAAGGAATGCGTCCTCTCCCTGGCCCTTCCTCTCGATCGTCCGGGAAACCTGATTATCGAAGAGAACGTCTTTTCCGGACCCTATCATTTCAGCCTCCAGAGGGAAGAATCAAACAGGGCCGGAATCTGGACCGGATCGGATATCACCGGGCCGGAGCCAATAACCTACCGGGCCATAATCCTTTATCGGCCGAATCGCTTGGTCAGGAAAGAAGCCCCCGGAATCGGATCTTACCCCCTTTCCATAAAGAAAGAGGAACAGGCCTTGCTGGAGAAGTTGACCGCCCGGTGGACCCGGCTTTCACCGATCGCTCGATTGTCGGCGGTTTCGGAAGCCCTGCAAGGAAGATGGGGTGGATCCATTCCAGGAGAGGAAGAACTCCGGCCGTGGCATGACTTGCAAAATAAGCATGACCGGACGGACCTGATTCTGGCTATCCTGACCGCTGCCGGGCTTCCGGCAAGATCCGTCCAGGGGGTCCGGTTAACCGAGGGAGTGCAAACCGGTCTCACCCAATGGATCGAAATATGGACCGGTAAAAAGTGGGAAGCCCTGAAGTCCGAAACCGGAGAGCTCTATAAGACCCCGGTGCCGCTGCTGCCCTTAGTCGTCGGAACGTTCCCCCCGGTCAGGACAACCGGTGGAGACCTTACGGATATCCGTTGGATGATGAGCCGGCAGGTGGTAAGTCAGTGGAAACTCCATTATGAAGATATCATACGGTCCGACCGTATTCTCAATCGCTGGTCCTTATTTAGGCTGCCGGAGGAATTCCAGCAAACCTTTAGAATTCTCCTTCTGGTCCCCATTGGGGCCCTTTTGATTGGTCTCCTGCGAAACGTGGTCGGCTTCCCGACTTTCGGGATTTTCATGCCGGTGCTTATGGCCCTGGCCTTCAGGAATACCGGGCTGGTTTATGGTATGAGCATCTTCGGCGGTGTTTTATTCTTTGGTTACCTGGCGCGCCGCTTTCTGGACCGGATCCATTTGCTATTGGTTCCCCGCATGGCCGTACTCCTGTCATTAGTTATCTGCTCCTTTACCATACTGGCCCTCCTGGGCAACCAGTACGGGCTCCGGCAGTTTATGGCCGTAGGCCTGCTTCCCTTTGTGATACTGACGATGATCATCGAAAGGTTCTTTATCCTTATCGAAGAGTCCGGCCTGAAGGAGGCCCTTCTGACCAGTGCCGGCAGTGCCGCTGTTTCCGTTATCACTTATCAAATTATCAGTTGGGAACCGCTCCAACTTTCCTTCTTCGTCTATCCGGAATTAATTTTATGGGTGGCGGCCCTCCAGATCCTTCTGGGCCGCTATACCGGTTACCGGCTTTCGGAGCTGATCCGTTTCCGGAACTTCAGGGAGCGGGTCTGATGTTTCCGGGCTTTCGTTTTTTAAGGCAAAGAGGACTCCTGGGCATGAATAGCCGAAATGCCGACTATATCATGGTCTATAACCCACGGTCGGCCTTTCCTCTGGCGGACAATAAAGTCCAAACCAAACAGCTCGCTCTAAAGTTTGGCATTCCTACGCCCGACCTTTTTTACGTGGTCGAGAATCACGGCAGTATCGCCCGGCTCCATAGGATACTCAAAAACCATAGGGCCTTTGTTGTTAAACCGGCCAGGGGTTCCGGAGGCAGCGGTATCCTTCTTATCCAAGACAGGACAGCCGATGGCTTTATTACCCAGAGCCAAAGGGTTCTGTCAAAGGATGCATTCAATAACCATATCTCGGCCATTCTTTCCGGCGTTTATTCTCTTGAGGGACTTGAAGACCGGGTGATCATCGAGTCTCTGATCCATCCGGATCCGATCTTCAACCCCGTGGCCTACCAGGGCGTTCCGGATGAACGGGTCCTGGTCTACCGGGGTGTTCCGGTCATGGCGATGGTCAGGCTTCCGACGAGAGCTTCGGATGGAAAGGCCAATCTCCATCGGGGCGCCATCGGGGCAGGGATCGATCTCGGCCAGGGCCTCACCCTGTCGGCCGTTCATAAATCCAGAATTATCAGCCACCACCCGGACACCGGAAATCCCGTCGCCGGCATCCGGATACCACACTGGGAAAAAATACTTTACCTGGCCGCCCTGTCCAAAGATATGACCGGACTCCAGTTTCTCGGGGCCGATTTTATATTAGACCGGGAAAGAGGGCCGGTCCTTCTTGAGTTAAATGCCCGCCCGGGTCTGTCCATTCAGATGGCCAATCAGAAAGGGCTCGGCCATCGCCTGGATCAAACCGATCGGGCCGCTCCCGAGATTTTTCTTAACCCCGAATCCAGGGTTAAGTGGGCCCAGGAGGCCTTTCAATAACAGCAAGAGTCCTTTATCTTGTTTTATAGACCAAGAATTCTACAAGATATGGTATAGGTTACAACTTCCTTTTTCTATTAAAAATTCTGGTTAAAAAAGGTTGACAAAAAATTCATTTTTAGGTATTAGATAGGCTCCTTTTATAAAAACACGCAAACATTCAAATAAGGAAACGGGCCTATGATAATAAAAAGAGGCGTTCTCTTTATTACCATAGCACTGCTGTTGTTGTTTCCATGGCATGTGTTTGGTGAATCTGCAAAGAACCATAAACCGATTGTTTCAAAAAAAGTTGCCCTGAAAAAAACTCCTTCTTCCAAAATCCGGGGCCAAAAAAATTCCAAGAAATCCTTAAAGGCCCCCAAAAAGCGTTCCAAACAAAAGGTACTCCATAAAGGCTCCAAACAGGTGGCCCATGAAAACCCGGTTGTACCAAAGGACACCCCGCCCCTGATAAAGATTACCCCTTTGGATGATGGGAAATTCCTTCTGGAACCCATGAATAGTTCCTTGAAAAATCTGGATAACGGCGCGGAGTCTTTAAGCCTGATTAAAAAACCGGTCTTTGAGGAAGAGTTGGAAGAAGGGGATCAGCGGGATAAGAAAAAGAACCTCTTGACCAACTTTCCCAATCTACTGGTCGAGATTTCCAAACAATTGTTGGGGAAATCTTATCGTCTTGGTGGAAATGGGCAGGGCAACCAGGGGATTGACTGTTCGGGCTTTATGAAAAAGATTTATCAGTCTCTGACCCTCTCCCTGCCGCACTCCAGCCGGGAACAGGCCAAACTGGGGTCCCTGGTGACCACCGAATGGGATTTAAGCCGATTGAGAATCGGGGATCTATTGTTTTTCAAACGCAATCGCGGGGCTCAGATCGGGCATACCGGGATGTATATCGGCGATGGCAAGATGATTCATTCAGCGAGCAGGAAAGGGGTTGTTATTTCCAACCTGAAGGGCTCTGATTATTATAACAGAAATTTTGTCATGGCCAAGCGCCTGTTTATTATTGATAACCCGGATGTGGATGAATTTAAAGAATTTAAAGAAAATAAAGAATCCCCCAATCTATTGGTTAATTAATCTTTTTTAAATAACACACCAGCGACACTTTTTTCATCATTCCCGAATGTCTTTATCGGGAATATAGAGTTTTTCAAGAAAATGGGAAAACAAAGTCCCTTTGAGAACTTATAAAGGGAAGGGCGGGTTATAAACCCGCCCTTCTTGTTTTCTGCTCCGGACGGACCGTCATCAGTCCCTTTCAATAATCGTTGTCATGCCCATGCCTCCGCCAACACACAGGGTGGCCAGACCGACGGACAGGTTGCGGCGGATCATTTCGTACATCAGGCTGATGATGATGCGGACCCCGGTGGCCCCTACCGGATGACCCAGACCGATGCCGCTTCCATTGACATTGGTGATCTCCCGGTTTAAACCCAGGCCTTTCTCACAGGCCAGGTACTGGGAGGCAAAGGCCTCGTTGACTTCGATAAGCTGGATATCCTTCAAACCCATTCCGGCCCTTTTCAGGCATTTTTCCGTGGCGGGAACCGGTCCATAGCCCATATACTTGGGATCTACTCCGGCCACGGCCTGGGCCACGATTTTGGCCAGGGGCCTGAGTCCCAATTCCTGAGCCCGGACCCGGGAGGTGATGATCACCGCGGCGGCCCCGTCATTGAGTCCCGAAGAGTTGCCGGCCGTAACGGTCCCGTCTTTATTAAAGGCCGGGGCCAAACGGGAAAGGTCATTCATGGTCAAGCCAAAACGGACATGTTCGTCCGTATCCACCAGGCGGGGCTCCCCCTTTTTTTGGGGGATGGCCACCGGAACGATTTCTTCTTTGAATTTTCCTGCTTTGATAGCCGCCTCGGCATTGTTATGACTGCGCAGGGCCACCACATCCTGCTCTTCCCTGGAAATGGCATATTTTTCCGCCAGGTTCTCCGCGGTCTGGCCCATGATGTAGCCCTTTTTTTCCAGGAGGTTGCTCCCGGAATAAAGCAACTCCCACATGGCATCGGTCATCTGTCCGTGGGTCAGGCGGGCCCCCCAGCGGGCGGTCATCAGGACATAAGGGGCCGAGCTCATGGATTCCACCCCGCCGGCCAAAACCATTTGGGAGTCGCCGGCCTTGATCTGCTGGGCCCCGAAGGCCAGGGCCTGCATGGCCGAAGAACATTGACGCTGGATGGTCACCGCTGGCACTTCGACCGGTATGCCGGCCTTCAGGGCCGCGGTGCGGGCCGTGTTGGCCTCGTCCGGACACTGACAGCAATCGCCAAGAATGACATCGTCCAATTGATCACCCGAGACATTGGCCCGTTTAAGGACCTCGCTGATGACGGTAGCGGCTAATTGGTGGGCCCTGACAGACCGGAAGGCCTCACCGAATTTTCCTATAGGGGTGCGGGCCGCGGAGACAATCACTATATCGTTTGCATTTTTCAAAATAAAAACCTCCTTTGGTTAGATAAGAAATTTTTTGGATGGAGAGAGAGTATAAAATAAGTCAATGAAAGGTCAAGTCAAAAAAACAGGGCGTGTCGAGTCTTGTTTAATATCAGTTTTTGGTTTGGCGTTTTTTGATTTCCTTTAACTGTCTAACCGCAATTTTATCGTGATCGCGGTTCATCGCTTCCTTGGCGCTGATCAACACCGCAATGTCCAGGACGCGACATTTCCCTGAGGGAAGTTCGACTTCGATTGCCTGCCGGAAGACCTCATCAAAATCACCCACCCCCAGAATTTCGCTCAGGCAATCCACAAAACCCAGATCGGTTTTTAGATAGAGATTTTTCAGGCGGGCGCACTGTTCAGGGGTCAAATTCAGGGGCAGATCGGTCCTTGGTCGATGAACGGGATGCAGATCGGCGAAGGCTTTCTGTATCCGCATCAAATTGGTTTCAGTGAACCGGCAGCAAATATCAACGTCCCGTGTGACCAGCGTAACGCCATGGGCCACAGCCGCGAATCCGCCCACGAGAACGAATTCGACTTCGGAGGTTATTAAGCGGCGCATCAGTTCGCTAAGGTTCTGCATGCCTTCTTTCCATGGCCGCCCGCAGGAATTCGGCAAAATTCAAAGCGTCGTCGTTGGCCAGCATCCTTTCCCAGGGGGTCAGGAGAAGACTCTCCTCCAGCAGGGACAGGTCCATGTCGCCCGTCTCGGCTCCATGACCGGTAGAGCTATAATCTGGCGAAACTTCTTTCAAAATACTTTTGATAGGGTTGAATTCGTTCGGCATTTGATTTGATAAGAATTTCCTTTTCATGGGAAGAGTATAAGATAAAGAAAAGACAGGATCAAGGAGAAAAATAGGGCGGAAGGCTGGGATACAAAGGCGGTCATCTGAAAAGAATGCTGCTGATCCGCATCAGCCCCGGGCATTTGGGGCAGGTAAGAGGGGCTAACTTCCCGGATCAGGTCCGGGACAGGCTGCAATCTTTTGGATCAACCGAGCCCAATTCGGCTGGAAATCGTTCTTGACATTTCCTGGAATTATATATATTTTATTTACTATTAGTGTTATTTTTAGCATTTTTGGTAAATAAAATGCAATTTCTGCGCTTCAAAGAATTATTCAAGGATTTTACGGTCTTTTCGCTTAACGACATCAGGAGCGTTGAACCCGGCTTCCATCGGCGAAGACTGAACGAATGGCAGGAGAAGGGGTATCTTTCGAAAATTATCAAAGGATACTATCGGTTCTCCGACGGGATACTCAATGAAAACGTGCTTTTCGAGATAGCCAACCGGATTTATCCCCCGTCCTATGTATCCTTTGAAATGGCGCTGTCTTTCTATGGCCTGATACCGGAAGCGGTTTATGGAACTACCTCGGCCACAACCCGGAGGACAAGATCCTTTGCCACACCGATCGGGGAATTTATTTATAGAACCCTCACGCCCCGCCTCTTTTTCGGCTATCGAATCGTTGAATACCAAAACGGGAAACATTTTAATATGGCTTCGCCGGAAAAGGCGATTCTGGACTATTTTTACCTCACCCCTTCTTTAAAGGACCCGGAGGGATTTGAAAGTTTAAGAATCAACAGAGAGGTTTTTAAAGATCGACTGAGTAAAGCAGCCCTGTTCGGATATCTCGAACGTTTTGGGCAGCAGGCGCTGACCCGGCGAATCACGGCCTTCTGGGGGTTTATGAACAATGCTTGAACTCTCTCAGATCGAATCCTGGTATCCCGAACCTCTCCGCCCTTTTAAGAAGAATCTTCTTCGGGAATACCTTCAATACAAGATCCTCGAAATCATTTTCACTTCCCCCTATGCCAACAGCCTGGCCTTT
>JACRBX010000314.1 GCA_016219225.1 Deltaproteobacteria bacterium | reverse complement strand
GCACAAACGTAAACGTCAGACCAACCCATCTTTATTTTGAGTAGCTGGTTTTGATAAAAAATGATGGGGATATTTTAACAGAGTTCTTTGACAAAAGAATTAATGAGCCATCTACCCGATTGATTAATCCGGGCTAATGAGGCCGTACTGATTTCTGGAAAGGGGTTTCCGGCGATCAGGCAGAAGTTCCCGGAGACGATTGATGGGATGACTCATCAATCGGCGAAGCAGGTCGTCAAGATATTCAAAGGGGTTGACCTGGCAGGCCTTGCAGGACTGGACGAGACCTAAAAATAAGGCCGCTTAATTCCGGGGACACCATACTTAATTATTGACAAGGATTCAGAGGCGATGATAAGTTTCCGTCATGGCGCGGATGGCAGGGCAGTGATCAGGAATTTTTTCTGCATGACGTGACCCAAGAAGGAAACCGAAGGCAGTAAACTTTTTTTCCCGAGGAGGTATGTGAAAATGATTCCTGCGCGGGAATGGCGGGGAGATGTGGGCCTATTGCCTCGAAGTACAACACTGGTGACACGTGTCACCACCATAACTTATGGATATATCAGTTAATTTTTCAAACAACCTCCCTGTAAACAAGAACAAACTCTTCGCATGGCCCCAAGAAAAAATGGCCACGGTATTCCGGGGACAGTTTATTTATTCATTAGAAAGGGGTCGGACCGAAAGCGCCGGGATAAACCGGCATAGCGTAGGGGATGAAAGAGCCCCACATAAAAGGAGAAGCTGATCCGGTATGGCCCCGAGTCATTTACGGGTAGCCGCGAAGTAATACGTGAAGCAGTTGACCACGTCAGAATTGCTGATAACCTCAATACTACGGTTATCTCGCGCGAGATAAAATTGGATTTTTCTTCCGCACGAGAATTGGCTAAGCTAGTTCTCATCCGGAAATTCAAATTTCCGGATGAAGCTTTCAGCATTCAGCGATCAGCATTCAGCTAACCCCTAAAGAATAGAGGATTTTGCTGATAGCTAAAAGCTGACGGCTGACCGCTCCATCCGGAACATAGCCTTTTCCGGATGGATACTAAGCTAACTAAAATAAACAAGAAAAAGCTTGTCGGTTGGCCAGAAAAATAGCCAGGGACGACCCAAAAACTGTCTTCTTCCTCCTGACCGCTAAAGTTCAAAGTAGATGCGTGCATCACAAAATGTCTATTGGATATCCTATCTTGATCCGGTCGCTTAAATCGGATTTTGTGATCTTACTTTTCCGCTTGCCGTCAAGAAAAAAAGCTGTTATTTGGGAATTAGTATTTCCATTTTGAGACGCAATATGGAATTAATTACCCGGTTTTTCAATCCACCCAAAGGAAGCTTTTTCCGACCCGCCGACCTGAGATCGCTGCGGTCTTTCAAAGAGGAATATCCAAAAAGTAAGACCCTTCTTCTCTACCGGGGGAAATATCGCCTGGTCAAAGGGGATACGCTCTGTTTGCCCTGTGCCGACTTTCTGGCCGCTCTTCATCCCGACCGACTATTGAATGAAGTTTTTACCTATCAGGCAGCCTGATGCAGGGGATAATTTTGGCCAATTCCCTGGCAGAAAGGTACCTTAGGGTGGTGACCGCGGTCACCAGTGGAGTACTGAGTTTGTTGGCCATATTGACATAGGGAGAGAAATCATAGAAGGAGATAAACGATATCCACTACGGCAGGAATCTCCCGAAAAGTGATTGGGGAGAATAGAGCACTGAGAGAATTCCAGGAGGTAATCAATGTCTATTTTGGAAAAAGCCAATGATAATCGCGACGAGGACCAGCGGTCCCCCATCAACCTGCATCATGTACACATTTTCGCTTCGGATATCGACGCCAGTCTCAAGTTCTATTCCAGGTGGTTCGGCGCCCGGGTAATCTGGGACGATAATTTCGCCGGCGCGAGAAACGTATTTGTGCAGATCGGCGGCGGGCATTTGCACTTCTATGATCAGCCGCCCCAGGGATCCGGGAAAAACACCTTTCACCATTTAGGCATTCAGGTCGATGATCTGGATGCCTTGTACCTGCGCCTGAAAGAAGGGGGCTTCCCCCTGCGCCAACCGGTAAAACGTTTTGCAGAAGGGGCTTACCTGATGGTCGAGGCCCCAGACGGCGTATTGCTTGAACTCTTTGAAACACCTCCCCCGGAGCGGAAGAAGCAGTACGGATCCTATTTTTTTTAAATGATATGGAGGAGTCAAGATGGTTTGTAATCTTCATCACGTCCATCTTTTTGCCTCGGACCTCGAGGCCAGCATCCGGTTTTATACCGAAATGTTCGGAGCCAAAGTCGTTTTCGACGAAATACTGGCCGAAGCGCGGAATGTGTTGATACAAATCGGGGCCGGCCGCATCAACTTCTATGACCAGCCTCCCCGTGGGACCGGGCAAAACGCCGTCCATCACCTCGGAATCGATACGGATGACATTTCGGCTCTGGTCGCCCATATGGAATCGAAGGGCTTCCGGTTTCGATCGCCGATCCGGGATTTCGGAGATCTCAAATACATCATGCTGGAAGGACCCGATCGGGTGCTGATCGAGGTTTTCGAAAATCGGCAGAAGGGCATCGAGTCCTGACTCCGGTTAATGACCATTAAAAAGGAGAATACCATGACGATTATAAGAGTCAGCCTGGTAGGGATGACACTGGATTCCGTTACCAAATCCAATCTGGCGAAGCGCTTGATTGAGGAATTCGCTACGGTTGAAGTCGGGCGGTTTTCAGAGCCAATTGCAGCGGGTTTCACCTTACAATTGGAGGAGGTCGGGGCCGACAACTTGTGGATGGGATTAAAACCCGCGGTCCAATCCCATCCTTCCGGGAAGGCGGTGGTCATTTCGGCTCAGGTGATGGCCGGTCCCTGGAATGCCGCCATGAAGGAGGAGTTATTCGCCCGGCTTGATGCCGCAGTGCGGGAGATTTTAAAGATTCCGAAAACCGATTCCGATTCCAACATATGGATGACGGTGACGGAAATTTCGGGGGATTCTTTCAGCGTCGGCGGCAAGGTGGTTTCCATCGCCCAACTGAGCCCTTTTTTTACCGCTGACCGACAGAAGCGCATAGGTGAATATGTGAAAAAATCACTGCAATCGGATTAAGGAATTATTTCTCTTTAACGGCCCAATTATTTCGTGAAGATAGGGGTCGGACCGAAAGCGCCGGGATAAACCGACATAGAGGGGGGGATGAAAGAGCCCCACATGAAAGGAAAAGCTGCTCCATTGTGGCCCCGAGTCATGTACGGGTAGCCGCGAGGCTACGCGTAAATCTGTTGACAGGGGTAAACGCAGGCCAGGACTTTTTCTTTTTCCATTTTCTTGGAAAGAAGTCTTTGACTTATTGGTTAAAAAGAATCCCCATCTTTTGTCTTTTTATGTAAAAAGACCCGGAGCGTTTCCACGTTTCCTTCCCCGAAACCGCCTTTTAGCTAAACGAGCCGCAAACTCGATTCTTCGGTGTTCATAACCATCCGTTTTATGGAGTCACTAAAAAGTACTTCCATCCGGGTGTCTGAAATGATCTGTCCCACAAACCCCAGCCCGAAGACATGATGCTGGATCACATCCTTTAACCGGAAAGTATCATGGGTACGGTAGATTTTTATGGGGATATTCGGTTTCAAATCATTTTTCATCCTCTCCCACTGGGCCGGCGTGGTGTTGGACAAGCCCGATTTGACCTTTTTTTCTTTAGCGGGATGGGGGGAGGGTACTGCACTCCGGTAATTATGCTCCGAACCGCAGGTCTTACATTTTACCCTTGATACGACATTGTCACGGTCCACCAAAATAATATGGTAAAGCAACAACCTGCATTTGGTACAATAAGCTTCGATATCATTTCCTATTAAAGAGGACATCCATTTCTCCTTTTCTCTTTAGGTTAACCATAAAAAATTTGTTTCAACTACGGGGAGCCACTGTCCCGTTTCGAAGCCAGGGCCAGCCGGTCGTCTTGCAATCGTGCCACCGTTCCAGAAAACTGGACACCGAGCGCACTTGCGCCAAGGCCAAGGGAAAGCCTCATGATCTGGTCAAAGATAGGATCGTTATGGAGGTGTGGTAAAGTTAGTCGATAATGACCGGAAAGATTCTGAGTATAAAAACATCCGGGAAAGGGATTTAAAAAAATCAATTTCCCTTCCCCGGATGTTTCTTGATAACTTAAATGGCCTTTACATTTGCAGCTGACGGGCCTTTTGGGCCCTGCTCAATATCAAAGCTTACCCGCTGGCCTTCTTGCAAGGTTCTAAATCCCGCCATACTGATGGCCGAATGGTGGATAAAAACGTCTTTATCCTGACCGTCCACATCAATAAAGCCAAAACCTTTGTTTTCGTTGAACCACTTTACGCTTCCTTCTGCCATGATCGTATCCCTTCCGTTGAATGATTTCTCAAGTTGGGATACGACAGGCCTAAAAAAAAAGGCATCGAAGATAAATCCTCCGATGCCCGTACTCATCGAATTGTTCACCAACTTCGACCGTCATTTACACCATATGGACTCAATAACGGATTTGTGTTATTTAAAATAACACCTTTATTCAGATAAGTCAAGTGAACAGTTCAGTCCTTTTCCACGGGAACAGCTATTCCCCGTACAGCCCACCATTACTAATGGTACCGTCATGAACATTTCTTATCGAGTAGAGTTGTTATGCAAAGCCACTTGAGCGGTAGCCGTATCGGTGGTGAGGAGGGTTTTGAGGAAGGCCTGGGGATGGCCCCCCCTGCCTTTTGGCCGTCTGCACCAGACTGGGAATGATGCTGTCTGACTTTAGCCCCTTGTCCGATTTTGTTCCAAAGGACACTTTGCGGAAGATGACCATCTTTCGGTATTCCGGGGACAGTTTATTTATTCAAAGGATATTTCCTGACAGAGCCTAATCCATGGTGTTACGCGCGTAACAGGTGTAACACCGTCGTGGTCTGCCTCGCCTCCCCATTAAATCCCTTCCGGTATTGGTCCGACTTCCGAAAGAATCAAAATGCCGGGGAGGATGTGAGAGAAGGTGATAGAGCCCTGGATAAAGGGGTAATTGGAAAAGAGGAGCCGAACGGACACATGGCCCAACTCCTCTTTAAGGGATTTGATGAAATAACTTCTCAAAGATCTGCCACTGCCAGCCCTTTGCCAGACGATCTTCTAATACTACAGCGACATTTTTTCCGTCATTCCCGAATGTCTTTATCGGGAATCCAGGTTTTTAAGAAAATGAGAAAACCAAAGTCCCTGGATTCCGGCTTAAACCCTGCCGGAAGAAGCAGACCAGGAGAAAAGGACGATAATTTCATATTGATAATTTAATGTATTTTTGATAGGTTAAGTATCAAGAAGCGTTAATCATGAAATTCGACAAGTTCCTTTTATTCCTTAATGAATTTCTAAGACATTAGATAAGCCTATGTTTCCATGGCAAGGAGTTTAAAATGAAACTCCCTGAAGATACTTTGATAGCTCATGAGAAACTGACGCAATATTTGTTGACCCCAAGAAAAAGAAATGACAAATCGCAGTGGCTGGCACAGGCGGGATATTCACTGAACAACTGGGAAGCATTGGAAAATGATCTAAGAGATCAGATTTTATCAAAAGACGTTACCTTGTTGGAAATTACTGAATTTGGCAAACTGTTTGAAATAAGAGGAAATCTTATTGGACCAAATGGAAAAAAATTACCGGTCTGCACAATCTGGCTTACGGAATTCGGAACCGGAAATACAAAATTCATAACCATGTATCCTTCCAAAAGGAGATAGAAAAATGGCTTACAAATTATTCGAGGAAGTTGTTTTGAGAAAAGATATTCCGGAAAGAGGATTGAAGAAAGGTGATGTTGCAACCCTTGTTGAGCATCATCCTGTTTCTGGTGGAGAAGATGGTTATTCGTTAGAATTATTTAATGCCATTGGTCAAACATTAGCCGTAATAACGGTACCCGAGTCATTTATTGAACAATTAACTCCAGATGAGATTTTTAGTGTCCGTCCATTGGAAGCGGCATAAGTGCAAGGGATAACGTTGTCCATTTAATTGGAAAAAAATTTATTGAGCTACGTGGACCTCCCGTCCTTACCATCTTACAACATGAACTGCGATCTGATCCTGACCCCTGCGGGGCATCTACGGCTGCAGGGGGACAACACCCCAGACGGAACGACGCCTGATGCCTGGATGAAGCGGGTCAGGGCCGCTTTTTCATCCTCCCAGTCCCGGGGGCGTCTGGCCCTGGGCGGATCGAAGCCGGAGGCGCTGCTTTCACCGGTAGTTTTCTTTTGGCGGGATTTTGCCTGCTATTATCTGACCCGACTCTGTCGCACGCCCGAATTCGTCGGGAAACATCTGGACCCCATCGATCCACCCCTGGAATCCGAGCTGGCGGTCCTCGTGCTTTCTGCACCTCCCATGCAGGGCGGAGAATACCTGAGTATTGAGGTCCTTCGCGGCCTCTGGAACGATCTGGACTCCTGGGCGAGGAAAGAGATCGCCGCCTCCGATGAGGGCCTTAACGGCTGGCTGAAGAAGCATGCCCCGCTCTGGCAACAGGTGGGACGCGTCTGTTTTCACCTGGCGGAGAACAGACGTGATCCCGATTTCCCTTTCGCCTTTCTGGCCACTTACGCTCCCAGTCTTTCCAAGGGGGGGGCGTGTCCAATATCAGCCTTTGGGAAAGGCCCTCCAGGAATATGCCGGTGAGCACAACAAGGCCGCTCTGATCAAGCTGCTTTCGCCCGTCTATCGGGCCTCCGAGATGATCCCCTTCGTCAAGGACCTGGTGGATTCGGGCGATGTCTTTCATCCTCTGGCCTGGTCCACGTCCGAGGCCTATCGTCTTCTTAAAAACATCCCCCTTCTGGAGGAAAGCGGTCTCCTGGTGCGGATACCGGATTGGTGGCGGAAGCGGCCCCGGCCCCGAGTGGCCGTGACCATCGGCGAAAAAAGACAGAGCCGGTTCGAAGCCGGCGCCATGTTGGACTTCAGGGTGGGGCTGGCCCTGGGGGATCAGCATTTGACTGAAGCGGAATGGCGGGCCCTTATGGCCTCCGAGGACGGGTTGGCTTATGTCAAGGGCCAGTGGGTTGAGGTGGACCGGGAAAAATTATCTGAGGCCCTGGCCCATTGGAAAAAAGTGGAGGCCGAGGCTGCCGGGGAAGGCATTTCTTTTATTCAAGGGATGCGCCTTCTGGCCGGTGCCCCGTCGGATCTGAATGTCGAAGGCCGTTTCAAGAGCGAAGATCGTGAGTGGTCCTTCATCGGGGCCGGAAAATGGCTTTCTGATATCCTTGCGGCCTTGCGCGAGCCGGGAAAATTGGCCGCAACCGCGTCGGCCCCGGGCTTTCGCGGAACGCTTCGACCCTACCAGGAAATCGGGGTTAACTGGCTTTGGTTTCTGACTAACCTCGGACTGGGGGCCTGTCTGGCCGATGACATGGGGCTGGGTAAGACCGTTCAGGTCCTCTGTCTTCTCCTGGCCATGAAAGAGAACCCATCCGAACGGCCCGCACTCCTGGTCCTTCCGGCCTCGCTTCTGGCCAACTGGAAGGCTGAAATCAATCGCTTCGCCCCGGCGCTTAAGACCGTTTTTGTCCATCCCTCGGAAACGGATCAGGCCGACCTGGCAGCCATGGCTAAAAATCCTGCCAAGGTTTTCACCGGGGTCGATGTGGCCCTGACTACTTACGGGATGCTCCTGAGACAGAAATGGCTTCTGGACAGGCCCTGGCGACTGGTGATCCTGGATGAGGCCCAGGCGGTCAAAAACCCGTCCACGCGCCAGACCAAGGCGGTCAAAGAGCTCAGGGCTGAAACCCGGATTGCCCTTACCGGAACGCCGGTTGAGAATCGGCTCTCCGATCTCTGGTCTCTTTTTGATTTTCTCTGCCCCGGCCTGCTGGGGTCTGCCGCCCGATTTAAGAAATTCGTCCAGGGGCTGGAGGGGCGAGGACCGGACTGCTACGCGCCTTTGCGGAATCTGATCCGGCCGTATGTCCTGAGAAGGCTTAAGACCGACAGGACTATTATTCAGGATCTGCCCGACAAGACCGAGACGAAGGCCTTTTGCGGCCTGTCCAAAAAACAGGCTGTCCTGTATGCCCGATCCGTGGAGGAGCTCAGGTCGGCGCTCAAAGGACTCGACGGGATCAAACGGCGCGGGCTGGTACTGGCCTATCTTCTCCGGTTCAAGCAGATATGCAATCATCCGAGCCACTTCCTGGGACACGGCGGATACGAACCGGCCGACAGCGGAAAGTTCGACCGCCTTGGCGCCATTGGCGAGGAAATCGCCTCGCGACAGGAAAAACTCCTGGTATTCACCCAATTCCGTGAAATGACCGAGCCGATCGCCGCCTTTCTCGGGGGGGTGTTCGGCCGCCAGGGGATAATCTTACACGGCGGGACGGCGGTAAAAAAACGGAAGGCCCTGGTCGACCTGTTCCAGAGGGAAGACGGCCCGCCTTTTTTCGTGCTTTCCCTCAAGGCCGGCGGCACGGGTCTCAATCTCACGGCCGCCTCACACGTCATTCATTTCGACCGCTGGTGGAATCCGGCGGTTGAAAATCAGGCCACCGACCGGGCTTTCCGCATCGGCCAGCATCGGAACGTGCTGGTCCACAAGTTTATCTGCCGGGGGACGGTCGAAGAGAAGATCGACGCTCTGATCGAGGAAAAAATAAACCTGGCCGACGATATCCTGACGTCCGGAGCCGAATCTCTGCTGACAGAGATGAAGGATGAAGAGCTGCTCAGGATTGTCGCCCTGGATATCGACCGGGCTGAATTTTAAGGAGGGGAGAAAATGGGCTGGTATAATTTCAAACCCTACGTGCCCGTGGCAGCACGCCGGGCGCAAGCCAGGAAAAAGATGGAAACGCTCCGGAAAAGGGGGCAAAAAATACAACCCGTGGAGCTGGAAGGAAAAACCATCGCCCGAACGTTCTGGGGAAAGGCCTGGTGCGATCATATGGAGTCGTTTCACGATTATGAAAACCGCCTGCCTCGCGGACGCACCTATGTTCGAAACGGTTCCGTATGTCACCTGGATATTGCCAAAGGCGAAGTCCAGGCCATGGTCAGCGGCTCTGAACTTTACAAGGTGAAGGTGACGATTAAAACCCTTCCCGGGGAAAAGTGGAAAGAGGTCAAGAAGCGCTGCGCCGGTCAAATCGGTTCGCTTCTGGAACTGCTCCAGGGCCGGCTTTCCGCCAATGTGATGTCTGTCGTGACCCACCGCAACAAGGGGCTCTTCCCCCTGCCGGGTGAAATCAGCCTGAAATGCAGTTGTCCGGATTGGGCCGTTATGTGCAAGCATGTGGCCGCGGTGCTCTATGGTGTGGGGGCACGGCTGGATGAACGACCGGAGTTGTTGTTTCTTCTGCGGGGAGTGGATCATGAGGATCTGATCAGCGCCGAAGTCGGCATGGTTACGGCCGCGACCGAAGTGCAATCCGGGCGCCGAAGGATCGCCGATGACGCCCTGGCCGATGTCTTCGGCATCGAGATGCCGGAGGAGGCGAAACCGGCCGGGACAAGGCCCCTATCCGGCCGCAAAGCGGAGAAATCGCTTTCCCCAAAGGCCTCCAAGCGTCTCTCCGGAAGCACAACCGACCTAAAAGCCAAGGCGGGCAAAAGGTCCAAGCCGACCCGGGAGAAATCGGCCGGGAATAACCGGCCTCTTGGTATGGAGGTGGCCGGATTACGGGCTAAATTCGGCATGTCTCAGGCCGAGTTCGCCGGCCTTATCGGAGTAAGCGTGACCTCTATCGCCAACTGGGAAAAAAAGCCCGGGATCCTCGGACTGCGGGCGCATTCCCTCGAAACCTGGAATGAGATCAAAAGACTGACAAAATCGCAAGCCTGGCGGAAGCTGCATCGTCAGTAAATCCTAAATTCCACCCTTCCTGAAGAAATAGCCAACCGCCCGTACCGAGTGTTGCCTGATTGGGAAGGATAGACAAACCCTAATACGGGACGTTCGTGCAGAACGTGCTTAGCAATTAGAGATCAGGCTGTTAAAGAAAGACTATGCCCACAGCGGGGGAATAAAGCAATTGAAGTAGAAGTTATGGGGTCCCATTGCAGGCATTGGGTCCGACCCCGAAACCCGTTTCAGGCGGCATCGCTGGTTTTCTTACCCCATTACCTTAGATTGGCGTCCAACTCGGTCCGTGGTCTTTTGGTCTCCTCGAAAAAGGATTGGGCCGCTAATTTCGGCCACCTTTTCTGAATATAGCATTTGGAGTATTCTTTTGAAAAAAGAGCGTCGATAATCTCTCTGACTTCTTTGCCCGGGAGTGTTACACCCGGATCCCTGCCGTTATTCTTCAAAGGATCCCTTAAAGTTACGGCGGACGGCATCATCCAGTGGGTTCCAAAGGTTCCGCTGGAGCGCATGGCATTGGGCATCGGCAAGTAAATAATTTTGATCCCCTTTTCCCTTCCGGAGATCTTTTGGTGCAAATCGCCAACCCTGAGTTCAAGTTCCTTAATCAGGCGGTTGGATAGCTGCTCGGAGGCACCGAACATCGCTCCTATTCCCCGATCGCTTTTATAGTCCGGTTGAAAGGCCGAGGCATCGGCGACAATTATGCGGATGTCGGCGAGTTCCCACCGCTTGTCTTTTGCCACTGTCTTCGATTGGATATTTTCCAGTTCTTCGGCTAAGACAAGCAGGATGGAGACCAGTCCACGGTTTTCGACTGCACCCCCGTCCGTGACCCAAAAGCGCTTTCCATCCAAAGCTACAGCGGCATTGGAAAACACCGGCGGAAAATTGGCACTCAACGAGGCTGCCGCAAATAGGGAAACGCAGGGATCACGCACGATTTCAAAAGGAAGATCGAGTTTCCAAAAATTCCCCTCTTTCGGTTTATGGTCGAAGTCCGACCAAAGATTGGTGAGCACCATTCGTCCCCCTGCTTTATCCGCTGATTCCTTAGAACTTGAAGAGCCTGACAAAGAGGGTGATCCGCACAGGGCGGTGTTAAAAATGAGCCCCAGCTCCTTGATATCTCCGAGGGTGGTACGGAGTTCCGTATGTCCGGTCCCGCCGGCTTTAAAAAAGCGTCTTTGAAAGCTCTCGGTGAGAAGCTGCCCCAGGCGGTATCTGGATACAATGCGCCACTCTGCTGCCCCGGCCAGAACATCTTCGATAAAGGGGGCCGAAAGGGTTTCACTCATCTGGTCCCAGGCGCCCTTGTCATTCGGGATCAGAGAAGGCCAATGGATGGCAAAGTAGG
>JACRBX010000313.1 GCA_016219225.1 Deltaproteobacteria bacterium | reverse complement strand
TGTTAATTTTTGAGTTGCTGCTGTATCAAAAAGATAGACTCGATCAAAGGAACGGGTTGATAAAAGGGATAAAATAGGGCCGGGTTGTTCTTCCTGGCCAATCAATCCCTTGAAATAAGGATCGTGAAAACCAGTGAATGTAAGTAAGACGTCCATCGCTCCGTCGATTCCCCTATAAGTTGACCATTATCTGGCGTGGCCGATCTCTAAATTCAGCCCGTTGAAGATTAAGCGAACTGAACAATATAAAGCATAACAAACAGTTAAAGTCAATCTTAAAGCAAAAATATAAGGGCTCGGGAGGATTTGCTCTTTAATGAAAATATCCGTAATCCTCTAATCTCCTTGCTTTTCTTGCTTTTCCCTTGACCATCATTTATCCCTAATTTATACTTTTCTCATCAAAATTCATTTGTAGAGGCCTTTCATGCCCCATAGAATCCTTATTGTTGATGATGAACCGCATGTCACCGAAGCGCTGAAACGGGCTCTTCATAAGGAACCTTATGAAGTTTTGACAGCCAATTCCGCTAATGAAGCCCTGGAAATCCTGGCCCGCCAGCCCGTAGATGTTGTCGTCTCGGATGAAAAGATGCCCGGCATGTCCGGGTCGGAGTTTCTGACCGAGGTGTACAGCAATTACCCGGATACCTTCAGGATCATGCTGACGGGACACGCCAACCTCGACCTGGCCATGCGGGCCATCAATGAAGGTCATATATACCGTTTCTTAAAAAAACCCTGCAACGAACTGGAGATGGGCATTACCATCCGCCAGGCGGTGCAACAAAAGGAGTTGGCTGAAAAAAGCCGGTTGCTTCTCAAAAAGGTCAAGCAGCAGGATTCGGTTTTGCAGCGACTGGAAAAGGCCTATCCGGGGATTACGAAAGTAGAGCGAGACCCTAACGGAACAATCGTTATCGAGGATATCGATTTGGATTTGGATGCGCTTATTGAACAGATCAAAACAGAATTGGATTTATGAGTCTTATCCGTAATGGATAATTTAATCTGTTAAGAAATCAAAACCTTTCCCACGTAACACGCAACTCATAACCCATGACCGAAATTTCAACTATCTGAGAAAGCCCTCAACCCATGCCCCTCAGTGCCAAAGTCCTTGTGGTCGGCGGCGGCCCGGCCGGTGCTACCGCAGCCCGCCGGCTGGCTGAACACGGAAAAGATATTATACTGCTCGAAAAAAACCTCTCCCATAATAAGCCCTGCGGAGGCGGGCTGGCCCTCAAGGCCTTTGACGAGTTCGGTCTTCCGAAAACCGTCGTAAAAAAAGAGGTCCATGGTTTAAGGCTCTTTTCTCCAAAGGGAGAAGCCATAGAAATCGGACTCCGGGATAATCGCCTGGCCATCGTAGCCAGAAAAGAATTTGATCAAATGCTCCGCTTAACGGCCAGGGAGCAGGGGGCCAGAATCATCGAGGGAGAGTTTCTGAAGATTCGGGATGATAAAAAATGTATTGTCGAGGCCTTCATTGAAGGAAAACGGGTGGAAATCGTCTCCGAGTATATTATTGCGGCCGATGGGGTGAATTCCAGGGTCAGGACCTCTCTGGGCATCAAACCTGCGCCGTCCCTCCTGACAGCCTCGGAAACGGTCACCGGTCCCGATATGGACTATTGCGAGTTCTGGTTTGATGCCATGAGGAACCCCTATTCCTATTCCTGGGTCTTCCCGGCCCCGGAAGGCGTTTCCGTCGGCACAGGGTGTTTTGAACCTAAAGGCATCAATACCCTGCTGCTTCATTTCAAAGAAAGGACAGGCCGGATGGGGACCGGAAAAAAGAAAATATATCGGATCCCGGTCTGGGACGGACGGTTATATCATAAAAACAAAATCCTTTTTGCCGGTGATTCTGCCGGTCAGGTTTTACCCCTGTCGTATGAAGGGATTTATTATGCACTGAAGGCCGGTGAGCTGGCCGCCGAGGCCATACTGGAAGGGAAAGCCGCCCACTATAAAAAAAAGTGGAAAAGCCGCTTTCAAAAAAAATTCAGTCTCCTGACCAGGCTGCAAAACTTTTTTTTAAAAGATAATGCCTCGGCCGAAAAACTGGTGGCGTTACATCGAAGACCGGAGGTTCAGGAAGTCTCCCTCATGCTCTGGCTCGACAAAGGCGATCGCCACTACAACCTTCTCAATTACCTGAAGCTTTTCGGAAAATTTTTGCGATAAGATATTTTCAAAAAACAACAGCGGAGGGATCGTGCAATTCAAATATGGTCTTGATGATAAACCCCCATTGGGAGAAAATTTACTGTTAGGTGTACAATGGCTTTTTATCGCCATTCCCTCTATCATGATCATCGGCAAGATTGTCGGGGGTTTTCACTTTCCAAACCTTCCGGATCAGGTCATCTACCTGCAGAAGCTGTCCTTCGTCATGGCTGTGACCCTTTTCTTTCAAATTCTCCTGGGCCATGGCCTCCCGCTCATCGCCGGTCCGTCGACCGTCCTGCTCATCGGTATTATCACCAGCCGGGGGGTTGATACGGAAACGATCTACTTCACTATGATGCTCGGGGGATTGATCCTGGCCCTGGTGAGTGCCACCGGGCTTTTCGGTCATCTGCAACGCCTGTTTACGCCGCGGGTTATCGCAGTCGTCCTTTTACTTATCGGCTTTACCCTGATGCCAACGGTCATGAATCTCATCAGCAGTCCCGTTGGAACCGTCACGTCATTGACCCATATGGTTTTTTCCTTCTGCCTTATCCTGGGGATGATTGTTTTTCAGAAAAACACGAAAGGAATCTGGAAATCGACCCTGATTGTCTGGGCGATCCTTTTCGGGAGTATGGTTTACCATCTCCTCTTTCCGGAAGGCCTTTCGGTACAAAAAGGGGGCGACCTGGCCCCTCTGGCCTTTTTTTTTAAACATCTCACTATCCATTTTTCCATCGATCCAGGGGTCTTCATCTCCTTTCTCTTTTGTTTTCTGGCCCTCTCGATCAACGACCTTGGCTCTATCGAATCGCTGGACGACCTGCTGAAGCCCCCCGGTATGGCCCACCGGATAAACAGGGGCCTCACCTTCACCGGTATGGCCAATGTCCTGGCCGGTTTTTTCGGCGTCGTGGGACCGGTTAATTTTTCTTTAAGCCCGGGGGTGATATTATCCACCGGCTGTGCCTCCCGGTACACCCTCATCCCCACCGCCCTTATTCTTTTTCTTCTTTCCTTCTCCCCTGCCCTGATGGGACTGATTGGTATGGTACCGCCGGTGGTCATCGGCAGTGTTCTGGCCTATATCCTTTGCTTTCAAGTGATGGCCGGTCTGTTTCTGTTGTTCAAGTCGGAGGGGCCTTTTCAGGTCGAGACGGGATTGATCGTCGGTCTGCCGATCCTCCTGGGCATCATAGTCGCTTTTTTACCGGCCGGCGTTATCGATACCTTTCCGGCAACCCTGCGCCCGGTGATGGGTAATGGGTTTGTCATCGGCACCTTTATCGCTTTTTTTCTCGAACATCTGGTCTTCAGGCAAAAGAGAAAGACAAGTAATCCTCGTCCCAGGAAAGAAAGCCGTAGTTTACTGAAATGATAAAGAAAAAGGAGAGAATTCTTCTTGACATGCAGTAAATCGTTTACGATAATAATATTCCTACAGTCTAACTGATGAATTCAATTTATTCCAGGAAGGATAAATATTAAGTGTTTATTCTAACTATTTTTATTTGTTGCGTTGGAATAGGTCTTATGTCTTTCTACCTTTATTTCACCTGGGCGGTTAATAGATTCGGGAAATGTCCTAAATGCCATTCAATTATTCCTGTCCAAGAAATAATATTCGATCAAAGGGCAGGAGGACGTTTATGTAAGAGATGCGCCGAAAGATCGGATTCAAATTAATCTGTCAAGAAAAAATTCATTATAAAATTATTTTTCAGTTAACCCTTCGGCAAATATTCAGTTTAAATCAAGATAAAATATATTGACGGCTTGAAAATCCTTGGGTAGCATAACCATCCCATGGCCCATTTTTTAAAATCCCTTTCTTATCCACAAAGGCTCTTTATTCTTTTATCAGGCATATTTAATAGTTAACAGCGTCCCTTTACCCTCTGGTCCCGACATCCCTGGCTCTTTTTCTCCTTTCTTTTTCACCGGCGGTCCTGGGAGCGATCGGGATCGTTCCATCAGTGGTTGTCGGAAGCGTTC
>JACRBX010000312.1 GCA_016219225.1 Deltaproteobacteria bacterium | reverse complement strand
CCCTGATAGAAAGTGAACTCTTTGGATATGAGCGGGGGGCCTTTACCGGCGCCAAGGTCGAGGGAAGAACCGGCTATTTTGACGAGGCCCATGGAGGGACCCTTTTATTGGATGAAATCGGCGATGCCTCCCATCCGGTTCAGGCCAAATTGTTACGCGTTCTGGAGGATGGCTCTTTTAAACGTATAGGCGGAAATCGAAATATCAAGGTCGATGTGCGCATTATTTCATCCACCAATCGAGACCTTTCCAAATTGATGGCCGAGAATAAAATGCGGGAAGATCTTTTTTATCGTTTGAATACTTTCACTATTCATCTGCCTGCGTTGTTGGAAAGGAAAAAAGATATCGGTTTGTTGATCGATTTTTTTCTCCATGTTTACGCCAAAAGAGAAAAAAAAGACTTTAAATTCCTGCCTTCAACCAGGAGGATGTTGGAAGAGTATCACTGGCCGGGCAATGTTCGGGAACTCAAAGGCGTCATTGCCTATGCCGTCAGTATGACCGACGGCACCCATATCTCTCCAAAATCCCTTCCCCTTTTTTTTCACACCAGTAAACCTCCCCAGGTTCGTGAGGCCTCTAAGGTCCCTGCTCCGGCCTTGGTGTCTAAACAGGATTTCAGGCTGAAGATGGCCGTCCGACAGTTTGAAAAAGATCATATTCAAGAAGTCCTGGAAAAATCCAAAAACAAAACCGATGCGATCAGGAACCTCGGCATCAGCCGGCGGAGTTTTTACCTGAAACTCAAACAATATGGTCTTGAGAAATAAACCCGGACGTTTTATTTCTAAAAGGAATTCTTTTTGAGCCAGGCATGATAAATGCATTAGCATAAAGATGGGCGGACGCCACGAAACCTGAAAATGGGTTTCGCCGAAGGCCGAACGCTTAACGACGAACGGTATTTTCGTATCAAAGAGGTCAAAAAACTTGGATGACCAAATCACCATAGTGGAAGTATCTCCTCGGGACGGGTTATCCCCTATTCTGGGGGGTAAAGCTACCCGAAAGAAGATTTCTTTCATTAACCAATTGGCCAAAACCGGCCTGAAAAAAATCGAATGCGTCGCCTTTGTCCACCCCCGTATTGTCCCGGAAAACGCCGATGCAGAAAAAGTGATGGAAAAAATAGAGAAAAAACCGGGGGTCACCTACGTTGGACTGATACAAACCGAAGTAGGCTGCCGTCGGGCTTTGGCCACGTCTATTGATGAAATATTAATCCAATTGGCTACCAGTGATACCTTTCTTAAATCCTTTTCCGGCAGGACCTTAAAAGAAATCATCAATAATACCTTGCCGGCATTCTTTGAAGCCGTCAAAGGGAGCGGAAAAACCATTCGCATTTACATTGCCACGGCCTTCGGATGTCCCTATATCGGTAAGATCCCTTATGACCATGTGGTGCAACTGGTCTTAAAGTTGTCTCATATGGGGACAGATGAGATAATCCTGTTGGATAATGCCGGATTGGCCACGCCCAGGGATGTGAAAGAACTGATAGCCATCATCACCGGTCTTTCTTTGAAAATCCGGCTCGGTGCCCATTTTCATAACACCAGGGGAATGGGGCTGGCCAACTGCCTGGCCGCCTATGAGGCGGGTATTCGCATTTTCGATGCCTCCCTGGGGGGCATGAGCAAAACGCCTTATGAATCCAAAGAACTTCCTCTCGGCTATTGGAATGTGCCTACGGAAGAGCTGGTCTATATGTTCGAGGCCATGGGGGTAAAAACCAATATTAATCTCGATCGACTGCTCGACTGTGTTAAATTCGCCGAAAAACAGATAAAGATGGAATTACCGGGTCATCTCCTGCGGGCCACGATCGGGTCCCGTTTGTATAAAGGGGCTCAAAAATCAAAAAGCTAATACAAAGTGATCGTTCTCTTGGGTCTTTTTTTTTGTAACACTTCAGGTGTTTAAGAAGAGAGTAACCCCATCAACTGCCAGTCGAATCTTGCCTCGGCCAAGCTTTTAAAAATGAAGGGGAGCCAAGTTGATTTTAGGATTGACAAGCATCAAGAAATATGACTTTATAGAAAAATCTAATTATTAATTTAATTAAATCATAGACGACAATCCCCGGCCCTCTCCATTTTTTGGCGCTATACGGGGTTAAAAGAGAAAGGAGTTCATAATGTTCAAGACCCGTTTTACCGAACTGCTGGGCGTCCAGTACCCGATTCAATGCGGGACTATGATGTTTATCAGTAATGCCGATTTTGTAGCCGCCTGTGCCAATGCCGGTATTTTTACCTGCCTGGCTTCGGGCATGTTCCCGAGCGAAGAAGAACTGGTGTCTGAAATCAGAAAATTAAAGGACCTGACGGATAAACCCTTCGGGATCAATATCTCCCTCTTCCCCGGGCTTCTTCCCATGCCCGTAGAGGAGTCTCTGGAAATAGCCGCCCGGGAGGGGATCCGGATTTTGGAAACCGCCGGTAACAACCCGGCCCCTTATCGCCAGCAGATCAAAGAAAAAAACTTTATACACCTTCACAAATGTGCCCGGATAAGGGATGCGGTCAAAGCCGAGGCCGTGGGGGTGGACCTGGTGGCTTTGGTCGGAACGGAATGCGGGGGACATCCCAGCATGGAAGATGTGACCAGTCTGGTTATGATCCCCGAGGCCGCTGACCGCCTGCGGATTCCCCTGGTAGCCGGTGGAGGCTTTTGTGACGGCAAGACTCTGGTGGCCGCCCTGGCTTTGGGCGCTGAAGGTGCTTTGATGGGCACCCGTTTTCTCAATACCGCAGAGGCCGGCATTCATCCCCATCATAAGGAACAATTTATCCAGGCCCAGGAAACCGATACGGTGGTCATTCAGAAGTCCATCGGCAGCGCCACCCGGGTCTTAAAAAACCCCTGGGCCGAACATATCCTGGATCTGGAAAAGAAACAGACCCCTCTGGAAGAACTGCTCCCCGTGATCACCGGACGACGGACCGCCGCGGCTTGGAGAGATGGTGGGGAAGATGCGGTCTTCGCCTGCGGTCAGGTTGTGGGAAGAACCAGGGAAACCATCCCCGTTAAAGATCTGGTGGACCGGATAATGACCCAGGCGGAAGAAGTCAGTCAAAAAATCTGGCAGATTCGAAACCAATAATCTTAAATTAGGACGCAGATTTTCGAAGATTCCCGCAGATAACTATTCTTTATATTCAAAATCCTGGCAATCTGCACGATCGGCGAAAATCTGCCGATCCGAGTCAATCGGCGTCCAAAATAAAAATTCCTGCTGAATTGAAAGGAGCATCGATAATGGCATTCAAAAAGGTATTGGTGGTCGGTTCGGGAACCATGGGGAACGGCATTGCCCAAGTCTGTGCCCAAAAGGGACTTGAGGTGACCATCTCGGATATCTCTCAGGAGGTTCTGGATAAAGCAGTCAAAAACATCCGCTGGTCGGTCAACAAGTTTGTTGAAAAAGGAAAACTCCAAGAAAATTTAGAAACGATTATGGGACGTATCCGGACCTCCACCGGCGTTGAAGCGGCTGCGGAGGTCGATCTGGTCATCGAAGCGGTCTTCGAAAAGGTGGAAGTCAAGCATGAGGTTTTTAAAAAAATCGATGCCCTGGCCACCGGAAAAACCATCCTGGCCTCCAATACTTCGGCCATTCCCATCAGTGACATCGCTGCGGCCGTGAGCCGGCCGGAAAACTTTATCGGCCTCCATTTTTTCAATCCTGTCCCGATGATGAACGCCGTTGAAGTGATCAAAGGGATTGCCACCGGAGATGAAGCCTTTCAGGCCGGGGCGGAGTTTGTCCGCTTTATCGGCAAGGAGCCGATCATGGTCCAGAGGGATATCGCCGGTTTCATCTTAAACCGCATCAACATGCTTTCCAATATGGAGGCCATGCGCCTGGTCGGACAGGGGGTGGCCACCCCGGAAGATATCGACAAGGGCATGTGCCTGGCCTTCGGCCGCAAGATGGGTCCCTTTGAAACCTCCGACATGGTCGGTCTGGATGTCCAGCTTATGGCCTATACCAACGTCTACGAAGATGAAAAGGATGCCCGGTTTTACCCTCCTTCCATTTTGAAGCGAAAGGTCCGGGCCGGTTATCTGGGCCGCAAGACCGGCAAGGGCTGGTATGAATACAATTCCGATGGTAGCCGGAAGAAATAAAAGGTTCAAGGTTCAAGGTTCAAGGTTTGGGGAAAACCCGTATTTCTTTTAATCCTTATACCGTTTACCTTGCACCTTATACCTTAAACCTTATACCTTAATAAGGAGGTACTTGATGGATATAAAAAACTGTACGGCCGTCATCACCGGCGGGGCTTCGGGTCTGGGAGAAGCCACAGCCCGGTCTATAGTCGCCGGCGGAGGTAAAGTGGCTTTGTTGGATTTAGACGGGGGAAGAGGCCCTCAATTGGCCCAGGAGTTGGGTGAAGGCGCCTTGTTCGTCCCGGCCGATGTCGGTCAGGAAGAAGGCATGGACCGGGTGGTCGAAAAAATCAAAGAGGCCTTCGGCACCTTCCAGGTGGTGATCAACTGCGCCGGCGTAGGCGGTTCGGTGAAGATAGTGGGTAAGGAAGGGGTTATGCCTCTGGAACTTTTCAGCCGAACGGTCCAGATCAACCTGATCGGCACCTTTAATGTCATCCGGGCCACCGCTTCCACTCTGGTGGCCAATACCCCCAACGAAGAAGGAGAAAGAGGGGTGGTTATCAATACGGCCTCTATCGCCGCCTTTGACGGTCAGGTCGGCCAGGCCGCCTATTCCTCCTCCAAAGGAGGGGTGGTTTCCCTGTCCTTGACCTTGGCCCGGGAGTTTGCCAATAATGGCATCCGCATCATGTCTATTTTACCCGGGATTATGGACACCCCCATGATGGCCAGACTCGATGAGATAAAAAAAGGGCGTCTGGCCCAACAAATACCCTTTCCGTCCCGGCTGGGCAAACCGGCCGAGTTTGCCGCCCTGGCCTGTCATATCATCCAAAACCCGTACCTGAACGGCGAATCCATCCGCCTGGACGGCGGCCTGCGCATGGGGTTCGGCCGGAAATAAATAATTTTGGTTCAATCGGGAAGCCTTGGGGTCTCAAGTCCTCAAGAAGGAGGCATTCCCAACTCATTTTAAGGGGTTTAGTAGCAATCAGCCGCCGGCTATGCCGGTCGGCTGCATTGCCTGGCCCTAACTTTCCCGCCATCTCATACGCCATCTCATACGATTGTACAACCAACTCCTCCGGTTTTGGTTTCGATCTTTTAAATAACTCAACCTTGTCCCCAATTTTTCCGTCCGGGCTTAGGCATAGCTCTTACACCCTTGCGTTTACACACTGCCAATCACGTCTGATCATTTCTCCAATTTTCTTGGCACGCTCAGAGTAGAGTGCGATACCCTCCCAGTCAGGTTCTTGGCCGACCTTCTGCATAAGCAAGCCATCCCCGTTGGGCCAACAGGGCAGCACGCCGCCGAGGAAGTAACCGTATCCACGCAAGATATCCGTCGCTGCCGATGTAAAAGGCGAGGCGAGTGGCAGCCAGATTTGGAAGATCTCCATGCCTTTTTCGCGCGCTTCGCTGTCCAAGCGGGAAATGAATGGGTCGAAATCCGACCCGATACGATCTATCATAATCCGTGCGACTTGCGCCAAGTCGAATAATTTCATACTGCCCTGGCTACTTCCTTCAACCAGCCAGTCACTTTTTGAAAACACAAAAGTGCGCTCCACATTCAAACCGCCATAAAGGTACTCCAGCTCATCCCGATAGGCCATCGGCACCTGGACGGTTTGCACTCTGGGTTTGCGCTTGAAAAATCCGAGCAGCACAGAAACGCGACTGGATGGACCCGGCTCCAGGCCATAGGCCGCCGCCGGCATCAGATCGACTTCGAGGCCTGATTCTTTAAAGTCAAGCTGTATACACATCTTCTGTAACTGGGTGTGGCTGCACACGGGTTCTCCGATAATTCCTTCCACGCCGAAACGTTTTGAGGTATCGAAAATAGTATGCTTGAACAAGCGGAAAAAGACGCTTTGCCCGCGAAAACCCGGCAGCACCGCTCCGGCTGCATTTTCATAGAGGTGTGTGGCAGAGTCCAGAAGAACCAGCGCATTATGGCCGACCACTTCGCCGGCGGCCGTGCGGGCCACACAGGAGATAATGCGGCCGGCAGCATTCTCTTCGATCAACTGGTCCGGGAGGTAATAAACCCTGATGGGGTACCCTTCTCCGTAGACTTGGCGAAAAAGCCGGGCAATTCCAGGTGCGTCTTCAATACGGAAAAAATCTATCTCGATTTCCTGGCTTGTTGTGTCTAAACTTGGTGTTTCGCTCATTATCTATCCTCACCACTTAGGGGATCGAGGTGGGACAGCCAGTTACCAGACTGCCCCCTCACAGACCCCGGCGGGCGGAATTCCCCCACCGGGTTCCTCAGAATTATTCGCTTGGGTGCTTCTGCCCTCAAAAGGCCATTTCCAGTCGCTTCGGCAGTTTCTTTTCCGCTATCCGTGGTTTCTCTGTCTGTAGAAACTTAGGGGACGTTGGTTCTGAATTGATTTAAACGTTTCATTCCGTCCCAATCATTTCATTTCTTCTTCGGAATTGGCTAACCGGCAAACGGCCGAAGTCGTCACACCTAAAAAACGGGCAACTTCGGCCCCCTGATATCTTATCTCTCTGACAGCCGTCCGGCAAAACAGTCTCCTGGCTTTCGAAATTCTTCTTTGCCGGACGCCGGATCTTAATTCCGTCACTGTTATCCCCGCTTCTTTTGATATCTCGTCAGCCAACTCCATTAGGGCTTTAACTTTTCCCGACAATCTCAGCGTTTCTTTCGCCTTTTGTCCTGCCTCAGAAAATAAATCCAAAACAAATTCACTGCTGCCTAAAATCCTCTCATCCGAGGCCGCTCGAGTGTCTTTTCTCCTCAAAGACAACACGGCCGACCATCCCCCAAGGCTCCGAATCAAGCCTCCTCCGACTAATTCAGGCCTTTTTCCCAAAGCAATCCCTTCGGACAAGAATTGCTCATAAAGCAAAAGAGCCCTTTTTTTCTTTGGACTGAAATAGGAGAGAATGGCATCAATATCCTGCCAATCCCGCTTAACTTCTCCCATGATGGCGGAATGGCCGGTCCAGGGATATTTTTTCAGTTCTTCCATTCCGGGAATCATCTTCTTTCTCAAAGGGTTTAAATGTATATACCTGGTCAGTTCCAAAAGATAAGGATCTTCTTCACAGACAATTGACTTATATCTATT
>JACRBX010000311.1 GCA_016219225.1 Deltaproteobacteria bacterium | reverse complement strand
CCTGATAAGAAGGACAAGTCTCCGTTGAGCAGAGCGTCAGGACCTCGTCGGTTGTATTCATGAGCATGCTGACCGAGTTTTTCATATCATGAACCAGGGAGGCCAGATAGGTCGAAAATTCGATTATCGTGTCATTGCCATCCATTGATTAACTCCTTAAGAGAGGTTTTCATACCATTCGAGGAGGTGGGGGATTTTCTTATATTCCGGATCGATTTTTTGAAGACGATCAAGATAATTTTTGGCCCGCTGAAGCAACGTTTTATCTTTTCCTGTGTTCTGAATTTGTCTAAAAAGAGCCTCCGCTGCATTGGCCACAATAATCTTATTCCCCGGCATACTTTGGGCGGCTTTCTCGAAACATTCAATCGCTTCGGGAAGTCTTCCTTCTTTTACAAGCCTAACGCCCTGGTTGTTTATCTGGATGATCTCTTTTCTAATGGAATCAATAAACTGATGGCCTTCTTCGGAGAGGTTGGTATCATTAAAAACCGTTTGAACTTTCAGGAGCAGGACAGCATCTTCATGATTGTTTCTGATAACATCCTGGATTAGTTTTAAGCCCTCTTCTTTTTCCCCCATTTCAAGACAGGATTTTGCCAGGTCAATCAAGATATCCTGGGGAATATCTTTTACCGCCCCTTCATAGAGTCTTGCTGCTTCCTGGGAGTTCCTTTTTGACTCTTCGTTTTGGTTCATCGTCTGATAAACAACGCCCTTCATGACTGCAGTCTGAAAGGCGGCTTCGGTATTTTCTTTGAATTCTTTTTGGATATCATTAAGGGTGGAGAGGGCCTTCTCGGGCTCCTTCTTGTTGACGAGAACTTTTGCCAGTCCGATGTATACCGTGGGATTCTTGAAGCAGGAATGCCTTCCGAACTCAATTGCAGATTTAAAGGCTTTTTCGGATTGATCGTAGTTTTGGTTCTGGAGGGCGATCTCCCCGAGCAATTTTTGACGATTCACCGATTTCGGGGATATATCCACGGCCTCTTGAAGGATTTTCTGTGCCTCTTCGATGGCATTCAATTTAAGAAATGTCTTGGCCAGCCAGTCATAGCCGACTATATGCATTTTGTTCTCTTCGATAAGCGAATGGAAAACCTGGCGGGCCTGGGGATATTCTTCTTTGTAAAAAAAGGCCCTCCCGATACCGATTTTTGCCCAGGGTATTTCCCGGACAGAGAGGACTTCTTCAAACAAATCCTTGGCCCCGTCATAGTCACCGATCTGGAGCAATAATTCACCTTTCAATTTTATATATTCAAACAGGTTCGGAGGGTTTTCTTTTATCCGCGCTTCACAAAGTGTTATGGCCTGGCGATAGGCCTTTTTCTGGATGGCGGATTCAATCAGTTCGAAATCATTCTTCTTCCTGAAGGCTTTTTCGATACGGGTTCTCAAAATATCCTTCGTAAAAGGTTTTATGAGATAATCATCCGGGTAATATTCGGCAACCCCCATAACCATCTCCGGGGTGTTTTCAGCAGTAATCATAATAAAAACGGTGGTTAGCGTAATGAGTTGCCGGTGTTTGACCTCTTCCAGTATCTGCTGCCCGTCCTTTTGTTGATAGCCAAGGTTATAATCACAAAGGATCACATCATAAGGTTTTTTTTCGATCAGATTTATGGCGGCCTCTCCTGAGCCGGCCGTATCAATTGACACAACTCCGAAACTCTGGAGCATAAACCGGATGGCCGACCTGAACTCATGAAAGTCATCGACGACAAGAAATTTTTTTTGTCTGTAATCAACGAACATTTTTGAATTATAAAGTAGGGTAGGAAAGTGGTCAAGGAAGAAAAGCAGTAGGGCTAACTTGGCCTGGTCCAATCAGCATGAAGCTGACCGCAGGCCGCCGATATATCGGCCCCTTTGCTCCGGCGGATAATGGCCGTGTACCGGGCCTGGATCAGAATATCTTGAAACTTCAAGAGGTCCTTCTCTTCCGGCGGTTCAAAGCCGATGCCCGGATGGGCATTGAATGGGATCAGGTTGATCTTGGCCTTTACCCCTTTCAGTAATTTGGCCAGGGTCCTGGCTGCCTGAGGGGAATCATTGGCCCCTTTGATCAGAATATATTCAAAGGTGATCCTTTTCCCGTGGGGCAAGGGAAACTCCCGGCAGGCCTGCACCAAGGCTTCCAGGGGATATTTCAGGTTGATGGGCATCAACCGGTTTCTGGTGGCATCATCGGCGGCATTCAGGGAAACAGCCAGATTGACCGGCAGGGCTTGTCCCAGGGCCTTCATCTTCGGAATCAGACCGGCTGTGGATAAGGTCACATGGCGATGGGAGAATTGCATGCCTTCAGGAGACAGCAATGTTTTTAAGGCCCGGACTGTATTTACAAAATTGTGCAAAGGCTCCCCCATGCCCATTAATACGATATTGGTCAGAAGGGCTTCTTTATCGTTCAAGGTCTCTTGAACGGCCAGGACCTGATTGACGATTTCAGAGGCCTTGAGGTTTCTTTTGAGGCCCATCCTGCCGGTAAAACAAAAACTGCATCTTTGGGCGCAGCCGACTTGCGAAGAGATGCATAAGGTAAAATGTCCCCGTTCGGGAATCAAGACGCTTTCGATAAGCTCGCCATCCTCCAATTGGAAAAGAAATTTTCGGGTCCCATCGGCGGAACGTTCCATTTTTTTAATGATCAAACGACTTAAATAGGCCCGGTCTTCAAAAAGACTTCTCCATTTTTTGGACAAATTGGTCATTTGATCAAAAGATCGGATGTTTGGCTGGAAAATCCAGCGATAGACCTGCTCTGCCCGATAGGGCTCAAGTCCAAGGATAGTTATCCAGTCCCTTAATTCTTCGAAAGTCAGATTTCGGAGGTCGATTTTAGAGATCGTCATAGAAGCTCAACTGGAGATTATAGCCGCCAGTCTTTCCCTGGATATTCCAAAACTTCCCCGCAAAGAAAAAGCCCTTTAACGATTTTCGATTCCATGATTTTGATTTCCATAGTTTTACGTAACCGGTTAAGTATATTAGTTGATAACACCAGACAAGGTCTGGTCTTTTTAATTTCAGAGCCTTGGGTTGGGTCAAGACTAACCCACCACACCTCACCCCGTTTAATTGCTGCAGAGGTCATTCGGCAAATCCATTTTCAAAGGTCTGCCATTCATCGATCTCTTTTTCTAACAATCTGTCTCTATTGGCTGACAGGCAGGCAGCTTCCAGGGCTTCTTCCTTCTTTTTTAGTTCCTGTGCAAGCAAGGCCGCCAGCATCCGAGATCTCTGTCGGGGGGACACAATGGCCTGAAACCTTTTAGCCAATTGATCCGGTAATGATATCGTCATTCTCATAATTGCTTATTACACGTTATGAATTATGTCTGTCAAACAGAAAGATTCTTTTGCACTTGGGCGTATGACAAACCAACCAGAGACCCCCAACCAAAAGCCCTCGAATTTCTGATAGTCTACTCGGATTCCCAGCTTTCTTTCTATGAGGCTGCTCCCTGATCAGGATTTTGAGGGTTCCGCAGATCACCCCACCGTTTAAGGAAAGCTCAGAATGCAAAGGAGGTAGTTCGCCCAAATTTTGAAGGTCTGCCTCTCCTTTTCCCCTTATCCCCTTCCACTGGTAAAGTTCAGGGCTGCTAAAATCCCCTATTTCTTCAGAAGTCCCCCTTTGGCCCCCTGCCTTCGGCCCTATTTTTACCTTGACCTTGCCCTTTTTTATATTTTATACTCCACCCATCAGAAAGCAAAGTCTTATCAATCTTATGGGCGCTCAGTCAAAACCTAAAAAAGAAATGGGCTTCAATTACGGCGACTATTTAAAGTGGCCGGAGAATGAACGTTGGGAATTGATCGGCGGGGTTCCCTACAATATGACCCCGGCCCCATCCCGGACCCATCAAGAAATTCTCGTGGCCCTGTTGAATAAATTTTATAATTTCCTGACTGATAAAGAGTGCCGAGTTTATGTCGCCCCTTTCGACGTCCGTTTGCCTGACGGTGAAGAGAAAGAAGATGAAATAACCACCATCGTCCAGCCCGATCTGGTCGTAGTCTGTGACCAAGGCAAGTTAGATGATAAGGGGTGTCTCGGCCCTCCCGACCTGATTGTCGAAATAACTTCCCCATCAACTGCCCGTAAGGATCTCAAAGAAAAATTCTCTCTCTATGAACGCATGGGGGTCAACGAATACTGGATCGTCAACCCCACGGATGAAATCATAATGGTTTTCAGTTTGGATCCCCAAAGGCAGTATGGGAGACCGTCGGTTTATGCCATAGAGGACACCATCCAGGTGGGAATCCTGGACGAATTATCCATTCCTCTAAAAGATATCTTCAAGAAATAACCTCTGAATCCCTTAACGGGGGACGGTTCTGACTCGCTACTTATCTCCCCGGGCAAAAACACCCGATCATCAAATCTCAATGTTATGGCAAATGTTCTATAATAGCATTACCAGTCGCCATACGTAACAAGAACTGACTGAAACAAATTATTGAAACAAATGATGGACAAACGAAAATCGATAGTGTACTTTGCCAATATTGTTGAGAATAGCAGTCGATAAAAAAAGTGGTATGGTATTTCCGGATTAACCAGGCATCCTGAAGTCTTCGCTTGGAGGGGTGGTTTTCTCCCCCAATTCCCGATGGGGGCACTATGGCAAAGGGCAATGAAATTTACTGATACGGAATGAACCACAAGAAAGGAGATCGTTATGTCGCGGTTAACAAGAGAAGTTCGTATTTATGGTATTGGTCTGATGATGTTTGTCTTTTTGACAGGTTCAACTCTGTTTGTTGAGGGCGCGTATGCCGACCCGCTTCAATCGGATATTGATGTTCTGGCCAAAAAGGTCGAACCGAAAGTCGTTCAGTGGCGTCGAGATATTCACGAGCATCCTGAGCTTGGCTATCAGGAAGTCAGAACCGCCAAACTCGTCGCCGATCATTTGAGAAGTCTCGGGATGGAAGTGCAGACCGGCGTAGCGAAGACCGGTGTCATTGGTATTTTGAGAGGCACAAAAAGCACCCCGGTCGTTGCCCTTCGGGCCGATATGGATGCCTTACCGGTCAAGGAACTGACCGGCCTGCCTTATGCGTCCAAGGTTGAAGCGACCTGGAAAGGGGCCAAGGTCCCCGTGATGCATGCCTGCGGCCATGACACTCATACGGCGATGCGGATGGGCGCTGCCGAAGTCCTGGCCGGGT
>JACRBX010000310.1 GCA_016219225.1 Deltaproteobacteria bacterium | reverse complement strand
TATACGGTAATTCGAAGGTTGAAGTTCTTGTAGTCGATCTCGATGACCCGACTGATTATCAAGCGATATTCAAAGGGTTAAGAGCTCATATCCGGGAAATTCAAGAAAAACTTGCGGCGGCGAATTTTTTTATATCCGTAGCATCAGGAACCCCCCAAATGCACGCCTGCTGGGTCCTTTTGGCTGCTGCCGGGGAAATCCCTGCCCAAATCCTTCACGTTCGTCCACCTCATTTTGTCACTAAAGAAAGACCGTTGGTAGGCGAGGTGGATTTAACCACCTCCCAATTCCCAATCGTCCGATTTCAGACAAGAGAGCCATCTGAAAAAGAATATTACGAATCGGATATTGATACGGTAATTATTCAACTTGGCATTGTGGGCGATCATCCTAATATGCATCGTGTCCTTGAGACCGGGGCGCTGTTAGCTCCTTCTAACGCTCCCATCCTTATCTTTGGTGAAACAGGCACAGGGAAGGAACTCTTTGCCCGTTATATTCACCGGCTCAGTGAGCGGCCCAAAGGGCCGTTTGTGCCAATTAATTGCGCAGCGATTCCGGAAGACCTGGTGGAGAGCCTTATTTTCGGCCACAAGAAAGGGGCATTTACCGGAGCAATTACCGATCAACTAGGGAAATTTGATGTCGCCGATAAAGGGACCCTTTTTCTGGATGAACTTGGAGATTTGCCTTTACCGGCCCAGGCCAAATTATTACGAGTTATTCAAGATGGGCAGGTTGAGCCGATTGGTGCTCAAAAACCCCATCATGTCGATGTCCGGATCATCGGGGCCACAAATCGAGATTTGCGAAAGCTGGTCAGACAAGGCAAATTTCGGGAAGATCTTTATTATCGTCTCAATGTCGGGGAGTTGAAACTTCCTCCCTTGAGAGAACGCCGCAGTGATATTCCTAAACTTGCCCTTTATATACTCGACAAAATTAACGGATCGTTACGGAAGGCCAAAAGGCTTTCGCCTGAAGCCCTTTCGAGATTACAAGCCCATAATTGGCTTGGAAATGTCCGTGACTTGGAAAATGTGATTGAACGATCGGCGAGGCTCTGCCGCAAAGATGTTATTGCGGCCGATGATCTTTTAATTTCAGATCCCATTGCTTATGCCGACCCGTTGGAAGCACTCCCAACACCTTATGAAGGTTTTTCCATGGATGAATTTCTGGCCAGCGCAAGGAAGCAGTTGTTATTACGAGCCCTTGAAGCCTCAGTGGGGAACCAAAGCAGGGCCGCTCGCCTGTTGGGAATTACACCCCAGGCGGTACACAAATTTCTCCAGCAGGGAAAGACTTGAATTTAAACCGAGGTTGAAATTAATTTAACTTTGGTTTAAAATTGGGCACATAAAAGCAATGGCCCTGATATTTAAATATCATTTAAAAACAAAAGGATATAAAATTTTTACATTTTTGGCATGCTCATTGCTCTTGTTTGCTCTAAAGGGATCTCAATACCCAAAAAGAAGATAGGAGCAATCATGGCAACATTTAAAGTCAGTTCGATTATCGACGGGGATACCTTTGAGGTTTCACCTAAATGGACATGGAAAGAACAGACGGGTTCACGAGTGCGGCCCACCGGATTCGATGCGCCGGAACTTAATGGATTAGCAGGCCAAGCCGCTAAAGGAAAGCTTTCCGGTTTGATCCTGGGTAAACAGGTTGAATTAGGATCGGCCTACAAAGTTGACCGGGGCCGTGTGGTTTGTGATGTCTATTTGAATGGGAGGAATCTGGCTGATTATTTTCCCGGTTACCAATAATGGATAAAAAACTTCCAAGGAGTGCCGTTGAGAGATCATTCAACTGAAGCAGATGCCAGAATCGTTATCGATGACTTATTAAGACAGGCCAAGTGGGATCCTGCCGATAAATCACAAGTGCTGACCGAGCAATATATCCGATCCTCAAACCTGGCACAAACACATGCGTCTTACCAGAAAGAACCCAGTCGCCTAACCCCGGACGGGGATGAAATTCCGACCGGCAGGGCCGATTATGTGCTCCTGAGCCAGCGCGGCCATCCTCTGGCCATCATCGAGGCCAAGCGTTCGGCCATTGAACCTTATGCGGCGAAAAAACAGGCATTGCCCTATGCCAGGCAGATAGGCTCACCTTTTATTTTTTTGACTAATGGCGAGATTATCTATTTCTGGGATTATGGAAACGATGACGCCCGTATCGTTAATTCCTTCTTTTCCCGCCGCGATCTCGAGCGTCTGGTGGAGATGCGCGCCACCCGTAGGCCCCTAGCCACCATCGAAATCCCGGAATATTATCTTCGCCAGGGTGAAACCCGCCAGGTTCGATCTTATCAGCGGGAATCCATGCAGGCCCTGGACCATGCCGTCGAATTGGGCAAGCGACGTTTCCTGATAGAGCTGCCCACCGGCACTGGAAAAACCGACCTTATAGGTCTATATCTGAAAAGGCTGATCCTTGCCGGTCATGCCGAACGTATACTCTTTCTGGTGGACAGGGACCAACTGGCCAAGCAGGCCATTGAAGCATTCCAGGACATTTTAAGCAACCAATACGGCAGCTATTGGTTGCGTCCCGGTATGGCTTTGCAGCAACAGCAGATCACCGTATGCCTATTACAAACCATGATCGGCCGTTATCCGGAGTTTACCAGCGGCTATTTCGACGTGGTGGTCGCCGACGAATGCCATCGATCCATTTATGGGGCCTGGCAGACAGCCCTGACTCATTTCGATGCCCTGCACATCGGGCTGACGGCAACCCCTTCCCAATATATTGAAAGAAATACCTTTCAGTTCTATCAATGCCGGAACGAACAACCGGATTTTTCTTTTCCAATTCAGGAGGCCTTTGAGCAAAGATACCTGGTGCCTTACAAATTCGCTACCGGTATTACCGTTATTCTGGCCGGGGGGGCGGAAGTGGAGGGGGAAACCTATGATCCGGCCGAGTTCGAACGGAAATGGACCAATGAACAAACCAACCGACTGATGATGAAGGAATTCGACCGTCTCGCCTGGGAAAACTACCAGGAGCTTGCTCCGGGTCAAAAGATCGCCCCGGGTAAAACCATCGTCTTTGCCATTACCAAGCATCATGCTGCCCGGCTGGCCCATTACCTGAACGAACTGCATCCTGAACTTAAGGGGCAATATGCCGAGGTGATTACCAGCGACGTGCCCAATGCCGATGACCTCATTCGTAAATTCAAACGCGAAGAATATCCCCAGGTGGCTGTCAGCGTGGGTATGCTGGATACCGGTTTCGACTGCCGTGAGGTTCTCCACCTGGTCATGTGTCGAAGGGTCCGAAGCCCTATTCTTTACCAGCAAATGCGCGGCCGCGGTACCCGAACGGCAAACCATATTCAAAAACAAAAGTTTGTCATTTATGACTTTTTCGGCAATCACGATTATTTCAACGACAGCGACGCCGAAATTTTTACCGGTATCGGAGGGGGACATGCCCCGAAAGGCGAACAAAAAACATCCAAACACCCTGGTGACCTTGTCGAACTCGGCCTG
>JACRBX010000309.1 GCA_016219225.1 Deltaproteobacteria bacterium | reverse complement strand
TTTTTCAGACGAAGCGAGTTTCGGCGCAGCTAAAGGATAGTGCAGGCGCTTTCCTGGATACCGGCAAGGCCCAGTATTACGCCGGTGGCTGGCAGAACATCGGCGACACCTCTGGGGGAGAGATTGGCAAAGAGTTGATGCCTGGCTCTTATACCTTCAGCATGAATTACGCCTTTGCCCGAAAGGAAAAATCTCAGAACATAACCAGTGATCCTATTGTTGTGTTCAATACCGGTCAAGTCCATTCCGATAGCGGTAGCTGCACACATTACTATGCTGGTGGTTGGCGGGTATTTTCCCAGGATATGGAACTTTTGCCGGCAACTTATACATTTCGTTTTAATGATGGGTCCCCGGAGGGGGCGGCTACAATAGCCTCTGGCACAGTAAACCACCTCCATTAGATTGATCCCCGGAAAGTTAATGAACTCATCCGGGAAAGGCATTTGCCGGGGTGGCCATTGTCACCGGCACGCTGAAATACTCCGATGCCGGGATCGGCCTGAATTTTCAAGCCACGCAGTTCACGGCAGCCTCGGTTACTGGGAATACAGGAACGGGATCTTCATCTTATATCGGGTGTAAGCCGATCTTCAAAAGCGAACAAAGACAACTCCCGGCCCGACTCCAATCAAATGTCCAAGGTGCCGGCTTCAGATCACGCCTTGATAAAAGGCCAGCCGCCCGGCATAAGGCGAAAAAAGATGGAGGATCTGTTGTTGTTCTTCAGGAGATAGGGGTTTGAAATTTCGGCCGGTCCGGGCCAGGGTTTTTACCTCTTCGGGAGTGGAGCACCCCAAAATGGCTGAGGTGATGGGCTGGGAAAGGGCAAATCGAATGAGCAACTCGGGGGTTATGCCGGACTATGGGATTAAATAATGAGCGGCCCCCAAGACTTTCATCCCGATAACCGCCGCCCCTTTTTCATGGGCCGCAGGCAGGGTGGCGGTCAGAAACCCACCCAGGATTCCTTCAACAGGATTAACCGGGATCAGAACTGAATCTATCGGCCAGGTTTTTACGCCCCTGGTTAAAATTTCCGGGTCATGATGACCAGTCAGACCGATAAAACGGGATTTTTCTTTAACTTTGGCTTCAACAAACGCTTCTAAGGCCCCACCTGGCCCGGCAATAGTCTGAAGATCTTCTTCGGTCCTTACATCATGGATCTGCCAAAGGTCGAGGTAATCTATCCCCATGTTGAGGAGGGTATGGTCTAATTTCAGAAGGGCCTCTTTTTTGGTCCTCCTGGCCGATTTGCTGGTCTGAAAGATCCTGGTCCGGTCAGTGGAACGTCGAGGCCAAACCAGACCGTAATAGGTTTCGCTCCCGGCATAGGCTTGGGCGGAATCAAAATAGCCATTCCCTCTTTTTGTTAATAAGTGGGCATGGTATCCGAAGTTATGTATTAAGGATTATAAGCAATCTTAATAATAAAAACAACTAATTGTCATTATTTAAGATCCACGAAGGGTGAAAGTACCCTCATGGACGATTTCAGCCCATGATGTTCGGAAAGTGGCAAACTTGACCAGCCAATACCACCCATTTTTTCTGGCAGGAAGCTTTTTTTCTTGCATAATCAATTATACTTTGTTCTACTATTAACAGCTCATTCACCACGTGTAAAAGGAGTTGGGCCTCCGCTACGGCGGGAGCCTCATTTTTTCAAATTATAACGAATCTCAAGATTAATCCGTTTTGAAGGGATATCAACAGGAAAGGCTGGAATGAGCAGGAATATTGCTCTCCGAGACTTTCCCTGCCGCTCCAATACTACAGCATAATCCATCTGTTTCAGCCAGAAGATAGGTCCGGACGACTTGAACCTTTCCTGATTTGCTCAACATATGTTATTGACACACAAAGATGTCTATCTTATATTCCCTCCATTGTAATTAAAAATTAATCAATTTATCTCATATGTTATCAACATCTTAACCTAATATGACTCAACAAGCTTTAATCGATAAAAAAATCCGGATACCGGGAAATGCAATTGAACCAGGAATCGAGGATAAAATTGCATATTTAACAACAATGGGTGTGCTTTATAGGGGAGATATCCAAAAACTTCTCCCATTTATCCGAAGTGAATCCATTGATACTGTATTTGCTGATCCCCCTTTTAACCTTTCAAAAGTATATGGGGCCAAAGTAAACGATAATCGTTCTGACGATGAATATATTTGCTGGTGCAAAAATTGGTTGGATGAATGTTTCCGCGTTATTAGACCCGGGGGTGCGATTTTTGTTTATAACCTCCCGAGGTGGAATATTATTTTGGGTAATTACCTGATCGAAATTGGAATGATGTTTAGGCATTGGATTGCCGTAAATATAAAACTTACATTGCCGATCCCGGGCAGGCTTTACCCTTCTCATTATAGCCTGCTTTATTTCACTAAAGGCAATCCAAAGACTTTCAGAAAAATTCGAACACCAATAGAAATCTGCAGGCATTGTGGCAAAGAACTTAAGGATTATGGCGGACATAGGGGAGCGATGAATCCTAAAGGAGTAAATCTAACGGATGTTTGGAACGACATCACGCCGGTTAGACATTGGAAATTTAAAAGCCGCAAGAGATCAGCCAATCAATTATCCACGAAACTTCTTGAACGTGTCGTTCAAATTTCTACGAATGTATGCGATATTGTATTGGACCCTTTTGGTGGGAGCGGTACTACCTATGATGTGTGTGAAAGGCTGGAGCGTCATTGGATTGGGATGGAGATTGAGAACTGTGACGTCATTATTGAGAGACTGCAGACAGAGGACCTGAGCCCTCACAAATCCGAGGATTATATAGAAAGATAAACCGAGGTCAGAACGTGAAACACCAAAACATCGCTGATATTCTCTCCCGGAGCCTAAACGAAAACCTCTTCCCGCCTGAATATCAATTAGTCCCGAACCTTAATGAATTATATGAATTGGAACTTGCCTTTTATGAAAAACAGATTTTATCCGTCGAGGAGTTGCTCAAGAACGGGGCCTATTTTGCTCGTATAAGTGATACATATACCAGACATTTCAGGATGTGTACTGGTGAGTCCTTAAGATTGCCTTCTCATTCCTCTTCCAGACTAAAGTCTTTCTTTGAAAAAAATATTTTCAGAACGGGCTATGCAACCCATGGCCTTTTCCCCTATCGAGGAAAATTTCACCCTCAGATGGTAAAGGGGCTTATTAACATAATGGGTATCAAACCTGGCCATACAGTATTTGATCCTATGATGGGCTCTGGAACTGTGCTGGTTGAAGCGTCATTGATGGGGATACATTCAATAGGTATTGACGCGAGCCCTTTTTGCAGATTAATGACTCAGATAAAAATTGACACCATCACCATGTCCTTAACCCGGGCACACAAGGCTTTAAATAATTACCGGGAAGTCTTTGAGTATTTTAAGAATAAAATTGGGAAACCAAACATTGGGACAAAAACTCCCAATAACAAAATATCCGGTGATACAGTATCTGTTATGGATCAGGCGGCGGAATACCTTGCAAACCAAAACCGGAGTGGACTAACGAAACAACAAAAAGAAACCTCCGATACTTATAATTTTCTTCTTTTAGCGTTTTTAGACAGTGCCGGATACTCAGAAAGAAGCCAAAGAAAGAATCCTCTCGAACAGTTCAAGGCAATTCTCGAGAGATATATCTTCGTTGCGAATAAAATCCAAAATGTCTTGGCAGGTACTGAAGCAGATCTCGCCCCCTCCAGAGTGATCGAAGCTGATGCAAGGGATATTCCCATTGAGGATTCATCCATTGATGGCATTATTTTTTCACCGCCTTATAGCTTTGCCATTGACTACATCGACAATGATGCCATTCATTTGAATTTTTTAGGTGTGGAAATCGAAAGTCTTCGAGATAAAATGATAGGACTCCGGGGTAGAAATTTATCCGAGAAATTCGAGCTCTATAAAAAGGACATGGAGAAGGTACTCTCGGAATGCTCACGTATTTTGCGTTCCGGAAAGTTTTGTACAATTATTATTGGGACAAATGATAATCAGCTTAGTAAGGCATTAAAAATGCCACCAGAAGAAGTGCCGGGGCTTCATGAGATCCTCATCGAAATGGGCTCAAAGTTAAATTTTGTCCTCATAAAAATGATGAGCCGCTCCATCATGGGAATCTCAAACACTATGCGAAAAGAGAATATTATTATACTTCAAAAGAGTTAACTATTATTGCAGGGCTCTCCCGTCCGTGCCTTTCGGGATCTTGGGCACATCCAAACTTACCGCGTCAAACTCTACCACCTCAATACGCAAAACACCCTCTCTGATGGGGATTGAACTCCAGAGGGGCAGGTATGGCCTCAGTTCTCCAATATTCCCTATGCGATCAGTCAAAAAGGTTTTCAGATTATTGCCGGGAACAATGAGAAATCCGCCTACAAGACCTCCTACCTGCATAGTAAGAAGTAATTTATTGATCGCCCGATGACTGGAAGAAATATTCCCTGTTTCCCATTCAAATCCTATGTATCCAGCGTCACACATGAAAAGTGCATCCAAATCACCGGGGTGAATAACACCCTTATCAAGGGGAGGTAGCTTTTCCGTTAGCCATCCTGATTTTTTGAGATTTTCGATACAAGGTTTTTTAATAGGAACGACGCCATTCCCCTCTCCTCGTTTTTTCCCACTCTGAGGATAAATTGTGAACTTTCCCGATCCATGTGGCCAATCAGTGGCGTGGATCGCATCTTTTACCTGCTTACACGCGATATCCCATGCCTCTGATTTTGAGAATAGACCCACGGAAAAAATATCGTGAGTCTCAACAATTTTCATTTTTTCACCCTACCCCTGGGATGCTTCTTCTTGGAATAATCAGGATACAACGCCTGGAGCCGGTCCATGATTTCTGATGGTTTTATGCCCAGAGCTTTTGCTAATTGAAAAATGGTTTTTAATGAAGGGCTCTTCTTGCCGCGCTCAAGCAAGCTTATATAAGTTCGGTGGTAGCCGCTCTCAAACCCAAGCGACTCTTGTGATAAATTTTTATCATTTCTTAGTTGTTTTAATATGTTACCGAACAATTCTTCAATGGAACCATGATTAAAAGTTTTAGATAGATTTTTTTCCATTTCGGGATTATCAGAAATTGAAGACCATAAGTCTACAGACTATAGTGTGAAAATGAACTCCCCACTGAAAGGGAGGAAGGAGAACTTATCAACCCCCATGTCCCCGTAGAGTACCACGAATCATGAAAATGGTTTACAGGAGGTTCCAAATTTCAAATATTTTTGGCTATACGCAAAAAAATTTCTTGACAATCATTTTTTTTTGATATAATTTTTGCATAGTGAAAATAATTTTCACTTGGTGAAAATAGAATGAAAGATAACACTCCAAAAGAAGATTCTTATTTTATTGCTTCCCTGGAGAGGGGCATCATGGTTCTCGAGGCCCTCGCCAAAAACAAGGGACCGCTCGGCCTGGTCGAATTGGCCTCGCTGACCGGAATTTCGCCGGCGACGGCAACGCGCTACGCGATGACGCTCGTATCCCTGGGATATGTCATCAGGGATCCGGTCACCAGGCAATTCCGGATCGCGCCCAAAGTGCTCTCCCTGGGGTTTTCCCTCCTGCGTGATATGGATTTGAGAGCCCGGGTCTCTTCGCACCTGCTGGAGGCGTCCCGGCGGCTGAACGTCGGGGCCCAATGCGCGATTCTGGATGGAACGGAAATTGTCTATGTGGAACGGATTCAGATCAATGTCATCGTCGACCTGGATATTCCCGTAGGTTCCCGCCTGCCGGCCTGTTGCACCGCTTTGGGAAAGGTTATCCTCGCTTTCATGGATTCCGTTGAGGCGGAAAGAATCATCCGGGACAGCGATTTGGTCGCCCACACGCCCTACACCGAAACCAATCCAGCCAGACTGACCGCATCCCTGGAGGTGATCAGGAAGCAAGGCTTTGCCATCAACCGGCAGGAATTGTTTTTGGGGAGAAATGCGGTGGCGGCGCCTGTCTTCCGCAATGGTGCGGTCGAAGGCGCCATCGGATTTTCTTTTCCGTTCCAGAAGGAAAAAGAAGCAGGCTTTGAGCAGAATCTGGTGGAAGTTCTCAAGGATATTTCGAAGAAGGCCTCTTTGGCTTCGACCCCCTGAAACGCTTTTAAGAAAAAACCGTTGCGGAGGACCGGGGTGGGTTGCCCGCAAAAACAGAAGGAGGTAACAATGGAAAGAAAATGGAAGGTCGCGGTCCGTGTCGTTCTTTTTACTGTAGTCTTGGCTGTGGGTGTCCCCCTCTTTGCCGCTCAGGACTACCCCAGCAAGCCCATCAACCTCTATGTCGGATTCCCGCCCGGGGGCGTTGCCGGCAATACGGCCAACGCAGTGGCGCCAGGCGCCCAAACCTCTTTGAAACAGCCCGTCGTCGTCCAGTACAAGCCGGGAGCGGGCGGAACCGTAGCCGCCGATTTCGTGGTCCATTCCGAACCGGACGGCTATACCCTCATTAATGCCGGAACCTCCACTCTCGCCTACTCCATGTTCACGGAAGGTCTGAAATGGGGGCCGAAAGATTTTACCGTCATTCTGGGTTACACGGCGTTCAACTATGCCCTGGTTGTCCCCACCGACGCCCCCTGGAAAACTTTCGATGACTGGGTCAAGTATGTCAAGGCCCACCCCGGATTCAAGTACGGAACCTATGGCCCCTTGAGCACCATGCATGTACTCATGGAATGGCTCTCCAAGGAATTGGATCTCAAGCTCATTCCCGTTCATTTCAAGGGTGACGCCCCGGGAATGGCCGCTATTCTGGGCGGCCACATCCAGATGTACGTTGCCGCAGGAACGCACTGCGCCCAGGTCAAGGCCGGGAAGCTCCGGACCCTTCTGCAGGTTTCGGGAGAGCCCAAGGATGCGAATCCGCAAACCGTGACCCGGTTCAAGGAGCGATTCCCCAAAGCGCCTATCGAAGTCTTCAATCTTCCCATTGGCATTTTCGGTCCCAAGGGGATACCCGCATCCATCCGGGCCCAGTTGACCGAAGCCTTCAGGAAGTCCGCCAAAAGCGAAAGCTGTGCCCGCGCCCTGTCACAGATGAATATGAACGTGGAGATTGTCGAGCCGGAACAACTGGAGCGGGACCTGGTGTCCGCCACTGAGAAACTCGGTAAGCTGGTACGCGAACTCAACCTGAAACGGTAAAAATTAAAGGGACATGGACATGAAAGCGGAATACCTCAGCGCTCTCGTTATTGCGCTGATTTCCTTCCTGGCCTGCGTCGGCGCCTGGAAGCTGGGGCCCGGTCAGATCGGAAGCCCCGGACCCGGCTTCTTCCCCTTGGTCCTCGGAGCGACCACCGGGGTCTTTTCGCTCATCATCCTGGCCGGACAGCTTTGGAAAAGAACAAAGGGCGTCGACGCAGAGCCGGGGACTACGGGTGGGGCGATTAAAGTTGTCTGTATCCTCGCGGCCCTGGTAGCCTACGGGTTCCTGCTGGAAAAAATCGGTTATATTTTTACCAGCCTCATCGTCTTCACCTTTCTTTTTAAGGTGGCTGGTTCCAAAAATGGCATTTCGTTGGTAAGGGCCTTTGTCGTGGCGGTGGTCAGCTACATCCTCTTTTCCTGGCTTTTGGGCGTTCAACTACCGAAAACCCCCCTCGGGATCTAAGGAGGCGGTATGGATATTTTCTCTCATATTCTCTACGGGTTCCAGGTTGCCCTGATTCCGGTCAATGTCCTGGCCTGCTTTGCCGGCGCCGTCATGGGAACCCTCGTCGGCGTCCTGCCGGGACTGGGACCGGTGGCCACCATGTCCATGCTCCTGCCCATCACGCTGAAAATGTCCCCCGTGACGGCCGTCATCATGCTCGCCGGGATTTATTACGGCGCGCAGTACGGCGGCTCCATCACGTCCATCCTCGTCAATGTCCCCGGTGAGGCGACCACCGTTGTTACCTGCCTCGACGGGTACAAGATGGCGCAGAAGGGGCGGGCCGGTCCCGCCCTCGGCATCTCTGCCATCGGCTCCTTCATCGGTGGCACACTCAGTCTGATCGGGGTCATGCTTCTGGCGGCGCCGATCGCTTCCTTTGCCTTGAAATTCGGCCCCCCGGAATACTTCGCCTTGTGTTTTCTGGCCCTGACGGTCGTGACCTCACTGGCGGCGAAGTCGACGCTAAAAGGTTTCGTCACGGCCATGCTCGGCATGCTGGTGGGCACGGTGGGCATGGATCTGGGGACCGGGCTGCCGAGATTTACCTTCGGCATTCAGACGCTCGCCGACGGTGTCGGCCTGATCCCGGTGATCATGGGCCTTTTCGGGATAGGTGAGATCCTGCTCAACGTGGAGAAACTCATCAACTTGAACGTCGGGGACACCAAAATCGGAAAAATCTGGCCGACGGTCAAAGATTGGATCGACAGCCGCTGGGCGATCCTGCGGGGGACCGTGATCGGGTTTATCCTGGGTCTTATCCCGGGAAGCGGGGCGATCATTTCTCCCTTCGTCTCTTATGCGGTGGAGAAAAAAATCTCCAAGCATCCCGAAAAATTCGGTACAGGGATCATTGAAGGGGTGGCCGGTCCGGAGACGGCCAACAACGCCTCGTCTCAGGCCTCGTTCATTCCGCTTCTGTCCTTGGGTATTCCTTCCAACGTGGTGACCGCCGTCCTGTTGGGGGCGCTGATGATTTACGGAGTCGAACCGGGTCCGCTGCTCGTGGCCAACCGTCCCGATATGTTCTGGGGCGTCATCACCAGCATGTATCTGGGAAACGTAATGCTCGTCATCCTAAACATGCCTCTGATCGGCCTCTGGGTGCAGATTCTGAGAATCCCCTACCGGCTGCTCATGCCTTTGATCCTCTTGTTCTGTCTCATCGGCGTATACAGCATCAACGGCAACGTGGTCGAGATCTGGATCATGGCCCTCTTCGGTCTGATCGGCTACCTGATGAACCATTACGGTTATGAACCGGCGCCGTTCGTAATGGGACTCGTCCTCTCGCCGATCGTGGAAGATTCCTTTCGCCAGAGTCTCGTCCTTTCCGAAGGAAGCTTCCTGATTTTTTTTACGCGGCCGCTGTCCGGTGTGCTCATGTTTATCGCCATCGCCGTCCTGGCCAGTTATTGCGTTCCCCTGTTCAAACGGAATATAGAAGTCATAAAAGAAAACGTAACGGATTAAAAACAAATGCAAAGGAGAATTCATGGTAACACTGATCAAACAAACCCACATTTTTGCTCCGGAAGATCTCGGTGCCCGGGATGTCGTTATCCTGGGAGAACAGATCGTCGCCATCGGCGAGGATCTGACGCAATGGGCGGACATTGAGGGGACCCGGATTATAGAAGGAAATGGGCATTATCTCCTCCCCGGATTCGTCGACGCCCATGTCCATATCCTGGGCGGGGGCGGCGCCGCCGGCTTCGGCAGCCGCGGTCCGGAGATGACCTTCAGCGAGGCCGTGCTGGCTGGAACCACGACGGTGCTGGGCTGTGTCGGCGCGGACCAGGTGGGCCGGGACCTGTGGACCCTGCTGGCCAAAACCAAGAGCCTGGAATTTAGGGGAATGACGGCCAAGATGCTGACCGGCGGCTTCGATTGGCGGATCACCCTTACCGACAACATCATCAAGGATATGTTTGCCATCGACAATGTGATCGGGGCCAAAGTGGCCGTTTCCGACCGCCGGTCCTTTCACCCGACACAGGACGAACTGAACCGATTAGTGGCCGATACGATGCACGGGAGCCTCCTGTCCGGAAAGGCGGGGGTGCTTCAGGTCCACGTGGGTGATCTGGAAAGCGGGATCACGCCGCTGATTAGAGCGGTCAAGGAGACGGGGGTTCCCATCAAACATGTCTGGCCGACCCACTTCAACCGCAACGAGCTCCTGATGGAACAGGCCCTCGATTGGACCAGGATGGGCGGGACGGTTGACCTGACGCCCTCCATCGCTCCCCCCAATTTCAAGCGAGGGACTTTTTCGACCAAGGCGCTGAAAAAATTCCTGGCCCAGGGGGTCTCCATCGACCAGATTACGGTCAGCACGGACGGCGGCGGCGTATCCACGATTCACGGGTTCGACAAGGTGGAACGTTTTCCCCTTAATCTGCTTTACAAGGAATTCAAGGAGCTGGTCCAGGTCGAAGGTCTGGCAGTGACCGATGCCCTGAAGGTCACCAGCACCAACGTAGCCCGCATGATGAGGTTGGGACGCAAGGGCGTAGTGGCCGAAGGGGCCGACGCCGACCTCGTCCTCATGGATCCCGAGACGCTGGAGATCGAACTGGTCATCGTACGTGGAAAAGTCGCCGTTCGGGATGGAAAAATCATGTTGACCCAGAAGCTGGATGTATAATACGAAAATAACGTTCGTCGTTCGTCGTTCGGCGAAAAAATTAGTACGAAAATAGAATTTATTTATTGTAGAACAGCCGCCCTCGGCTGTTTCCATGTAAGGAGGAATACAAGATGTCGGACTATAGAAAACCCAAAGGAATGTACACCATTTTACCGCTGCCCTTCACCGAGAACTTTGAGATCAAGGAAGACGTCCTGCTCGAAGCGATCGATTGGGCCGTGGGAGCAGGAGCCAGGGGGATTGTCGCCACCGGCTCCGTGGGTGAGTTTTCTCACCTGGACCGGGAAGAAAGACTACGGGTCATGGAAGTCAGCCTGGCCCGGATTCGCCAGCACGCCGGTGTGGACGCCATTGCCATGACCGCGGCCGCCGGAACTCTGGAAACGATCTATTACACGAAATATGCCAAGGAGCTTGGCTATGATTACGTCCTGATCGTCCCCCCTTTCTACTGGAGGGTGGGCGAGGAAGAGGTCTGGCGGCATTTTCGGATGATCTCCGAGGCCGTAAAGATTCCCATCATCGTCTATCACAACGCCGTTACCTCCAAGTTCGACATCTCCGTTAAATTTGCCCGAAGACTGGCGGAGATACCGGAGATCGTCGGCATGAAGGAGATGAAGCACGACATGGCCTTCCTTATGTCGCTCTACGGCGCCCTTTCCACGAAACTGAGCCTTATGCAGACCTTCCGGGTTTACCTTCAGGCACTCCTAATGGGTGCGGCCGGCGGCTCCATTACCTGTTTCGCCCTTCCCGCCTGTGTGCGTATCACGGAACTCTTCGAGCAGGGAGAGCTGGCCAAGGCCATGAAAATACAACAGGCCCTCAACGAGCTCTTCAAAGGGTCCACGGAAGGAGCGGGCGTACTGGGCCGCATCAAGACGGCCTGCTCGCTGACGAGCGGCCTGGATTTCGGACCGCCCCGGCCGCCGTACCTGGCGCCAGGGAAAGAAGAGATGGCGATCCTTCAGGCCAATTTCGATCGCCTGACCGATGCCATGGTGTCTTCTAAATAGGAATAAAGGTATGGCACTATTACCAGAAGTCAAGAAACACTATGGACATTTGAAACTGCTCATCGACGGCCACTGGGTGGAATCCAAATCCAACAAGATCGATCAGGTTACCAACCCGGCGACCGGAGAGGAGATCGCCACCTTTCCTACGGCCACTCGGGCCGAAGCCCGCGCCGCAGTGGAAGCGGCCCAGCGGGCGTACAAGGCTATGGGGAAGATTGCCTTGCGCGAGCGCGCCCGGAAGCTCTTTGACATGCGCCAGCGCTTTGAGGAGCATGTCGACGAACTGTGCCGGGTCCTGACCCAAGACCACGGTCGCACCATCAAGGAGTCTCAGGGCTCGGTGCGCCGCTGCATCGAGAATATCGAATCGGCCTGCTCGGCCGCTTACGGCCTGGCGGCGCGCAACGAGCATATCGACAACCTGGCGACGGGCATCGATATGTGGCTGACCTGGGAGCCCCTGGGTGTGTTTCTTATTGTCACGCCGGGGAACATCCCCATGCATGCCTGGAGTTCCTTCGTTCCTTACGCCCTGGCAGCGGGCTGCACGGTGGTCGTCAGTCCCAGCCGCCAGGACCCGGTGGCCGCCGAGACCATCAGCCGGGTGGCTTTGGAGGCCGGCTTCCCACCCGGGGCGATCAACGTGATTCACGGCGGCCGGGAAATCAACACCTATATTCTCGAACAGCCGGAAGTGCAGGGGATCGGGTTCATCGGTTCCACATCCGCAGGCCTCGAACTCTTCGAGCTGTGCGGCAAACTGGGGAAGACGAGTTCCCTGAACGGGAATGGCAAGAACACGGTGGTAATCATGCCCGATGCTGATCTGGCAACCTTCCCCACCTATTTGCGTCAGGGATGTTTTGGCATGACCGGGCAGCGTTGCCTCGGTTCGGACAACGTGGTGATCATCGGCAATCGGTATGATGAATTCAAGGAGGCCTTCGTGGCCAATGCCAAGGCGATGAAGCTGGGCTATGGCCTGGATGAAACGGTGACCATGGGGCCCTATACGACCCGCGAGGGACGGGACAAAGTGGCCGCCTGGATCGAGAAGGGTTTGGCGGAGGGGGCGAAGATGGTGCTTGACGGGCGCAGCATGCTTCCTCCCCAATACCCCGGTGGCACCTTCCTGGGGCCGACGATTCTCGAGGATACCCACATGGATATGGAGATTTGCCGAGTCGAAGCCTTCGGCGCGGTAGCCGCCCTGAGCCGGGCCGAGAACCTGGATCAGGTGATCGAGTGGATTAACACCAAGACCGACCTGGGGCACAGCGCCTGCATCATGACCGCCAGCGGCGCCGCGGCCCGTAAATTCACCCGGGAGGTGAACGTGGGCAATGTCGGTGTCAACGTCGCCGTTCCCCAGCCTTACGCGTTCTTTCCGCTGGGATCGAAGCGCAAGTCGTTCCTGGGCGCGGCCAAATCACGCATGGCCTCCATGCGTCTGTTCCTGGACGAAAAGACGGTTACCGCCCGCTGGGTGTAATGCAAAGGGTCAGTTGGAAGATAAAGTTTCAGGTTGCAGGATGCAAGATTCAAGTGAGGCAAACGATTCAGGGGTCGGGGGTCAGCAAAAGACATTTTCATGCTTCGTGGCGACCCAAAGGGCATGTGAATTGAAAAGAAAACAAGGAGCTCGCATTTAACGGGATTGTCAATTAATTCTGCGACCCTTAGTAAGAGGCTGTTGACACAATGAACCGCTATCCGAATTTATTTGAGCCAATCGCCATCGGCAAATGCGTGATCAAGAACCGTTTTGCCATGGCGCCGATGGGTCCGGCCGGGTTGTGCGACAGCGACGGCGCTTTCACCGAGCGTGGCATCAACTACTATGTCGAACGCGCCAAAGGTGGCGTCGGGTTGATTATTACCGGTATGAGTTTCGTGGAGAATGAAATCGAAAAGCATACCAGGGGCGCCATGGCCTGTCCGACGGCGAACCCCATGCTTTTCATCCGGATGGCCCGCACGTTGACCGAACGGGTCCATGCCTATGACGCCAGAATCTTCCTCCAGTTGTCGGCCGGGTTTGGCCGGGTGTCCACTCGGGTCAATCCCTGCGAAAAGCCCGTGGGTCCGTCCGCCATTCCCCATCGCTGGATTGGCGGGTTGATGTGCCGGGAACTGACGGTTGATGAAATCAAAACCATTATCCGAAAAACCGTTGAATCGGCCATGATCGCCCAGAAGGCCGGTTTTGACGGCATCGAGATTCACGCCCTGCACGAGGGGTATCTCCTCGACCAATTCGCCATGGCGCTCTTTAACCGCCGGACGGACGAGTACGGCGGATCGCTCCCGAACCGGATCCGTTTTGCCGTAGAGATCCTTCAGGGCATCAAGCAGGCCTGCGGGTCCGATTTCCCAGTATCCATGAGGTACAGCGCCAAGAGCTTCATCAAGGAACTGAAACAGGGCGTTGTTCCCGGCGAGGCCTTTGTCGAGCTGGGGCGCGATCTGCCGGAAGGACTGGAAGTTGCCAGGATGCTGGAGGAAGCCGGCTATGACGCCCTCGACGCCGATGTCGGCAGTTATGACTCCTGGTACTGGAGCCATCCTCCCATGTATCAGGAAAAGGGCGTCTCCCTGCCATTTAATGAAGCGCTCAAGAAAGTGGTCAACATTCCGGTCATTACGGCCGGAAGGATGGACAATCCAGACCTGGCCAGCGGGGCGGTTGCCGGGAAACAGACGGACATGATCGGTCTGGGCCGGCCCCTGCTGGCGGATCCATACCTCATAGACAAGATCCGTCTTGGAAAGACGGAAAAAATCCGTCCCTGTCTGTCCTGCCAGGAAGGTTGCCTGGGCCGGTTAAAGGCTTTTCTCACCATCTCCTGCGCCGTTAATCCGGCCACTGGCCGGGAAAGAGAGTATGCCCTTGTTCCCGCCACAAGGAAGAAGAAAGTGGTCGTTGTGGGCGGTGGTGTAGCCGGTTGCGAAGCGGCGCGTGTCCTCGCCGAACGGGGGCATGAAGTGGTGTTATATGAAAAGACCGGCCAACTGGGCGGCCATCTCATTCCCGGCGGCGCCCCCGATTTTAAGGAAGACGACCGGGCCTTGGTCGCCTGGTACAAACAGGAACTTTCGGCCCTTGGCGTCCCGATCCACTATCATGTTTCTGTTACAGCCGAGATCGTGCGGGCCGACCAGGCCGATGCCGTCCTTATCGCAACGGGATCAACGCCGAAAAGCATTTCCCTCGGCCGTCAAAAGAAGATTCATACCGCGGCCGATGTGCTCACGGGAGAGGCCGATTCAGGGAATTCCGCCGTCATTGTCGGCGGCGGCCTGGTCGGCTGTGAACTGGCCCTGATGCTCGCCAAACAGGGGAAAAAGGTAACGGTCGTGGAAGTTATGGACGATATTTTAAGCGTGGGCGGCCCTCTGTGTCCCGCCAATCGGGACATGTTAAAGGATCTCCTTCGTTTCCATGGCGTGGATGTGCGCACCAAGGCCAAAGCGGTGGAGGTTACCGAGAAAGGTCTGGTCATTACCGTGAGCGGCCGGGAAGAAGAATTTTCTGCCGACTCGGTGGTTATGGCCATAGGCTACGATTCGGATCGCCGCCTTTATGGCGAACTCCGGCACACCATCTCCGAGCTATATATCCTGGGCGATGCGCGCCGCGTCTCGAATATCATGTACGCTATCTGGGATGCCTTTGAAGTGGCGCGGAACATTTGATTAAGCCGATGCCAAGAGTCCTCGACGCAGGACCCGTTTACCGGGGCAAGGCCTCAGTCGCTTTGGCTTACGATGCCTGGGGAATCTGACCGCCCTTACCGCACCCTATGCAAAGCCGAAGGATACCCTTGATCCGCTTTGGGACCAATAGGCTTTATTATTAGAGAAATCTTTCCGAAAGTCTGCCACAAGTAATTGTGCAAATGAACATCTTTTTGTGCAAACTTTTATCCTGCCCGACAGCCTCTAAGTTGTAACTATTTTAAATAATTAACAATAATCCAATCGATCTTTGTGGTATGGGTTTTGCTTTCAAGGCTGACAGGACTTAATGAAAAGTATTGTCTGTAAGGCCCGGGCAACCTAAACCTGTTTTTAACCAGAGCCTTCTCCGGAATCTAAGGGTTACCAGGGCAGGGACCGTTTCGAGCGCTCGAATTTGGCTTATACTCAGGGAAAAGGAAGGAAAAAATGAAACTCACGCTTGGGAAAAAAATCGCCATTGGCTTTGGATTGGGAATTTCAGCCCTTATTTTAATCAGTTTTTTGGCTTATTCAGGAGCAGGGAGGATTCTGAATAACGCCAAAGGGGTCATGAAAAGTAAGGAAATCGAACGGATATTGACCCAGTCGGAACTGGATCATCTTATTTGGGGCCGGAAGGTCGCCAACGCCTTACTGGACACGGACTTCAAACCCCTTGCGGTCCAGTTTGACCCCCATCAATGCGCCTTTGGGAAATGGTTTTACGGGGAAGGACGCAAGGAGGCGGAACGCATCGGTCCCTATATCAGTAAGTTTCTGGCCGCTATGGAGGAACCCCACGCCCTTTTGCATCAATCGGCAGAACAGATAAATGCGTTTTTGATTAAAGGAGACCGGGAGGGGGCCAAGAAGGTCTACCTTCAAACTACCCGGCCGATTATTCGCCAGTTAATTGAAACCTTCGATACCATGCGGGCGGAAGTCAAAAAGAATGTCATAAGCGACCAGGTATTAGTCGATATCACCCATTCCAACCAAAAAATAGTCGGTTCCCTGGGTCTGATATTTTCTCTGGCCCTGATCGCCGTTGCCTTTTTCCTGGGCCGCAATATTATCTTGATGTTGAAGAAAATCATGTTCGGCCTGACCGATGCCTCTGATCAAACCGCTTCCGCTTCAGCCCAGGTTTCCTCCGCCAGCCAGTCTTTGGCTGAAGGGGCCTCCGAACAAGCCGCCGGTCTGGAGCAGATCTCTTCCTCCATGGAAGAGATGGCCTCCATGACCAGACAGAATGCCGAAAATGCCGATCAGGCCGATAAATTGATGATGGATACCGGTCAGGTGGTGGATGAAGCCAACAAAGCCATGAGGGAATTGACCGATTCCATGAAAGAGATAGCCGTGACCAGTGAGGAAACCGGCAAGATCATCAAGACCATCGATCAAATCGCCTTTCAAACCAACCTGCTGGCCTTGAATGCCGCGGTTGAAGCGGCCCGGGCCGGGGATGCCGGGGCCGGTTTTGCCGTGGTGGCTGATGAAGTAAGAAACCTGGCCATGCGGGCTGCGGAAGCGGCCAAAAATACGGCCGCTATAATCGAAGAAACGCTCAAAAAAGTAAAAGGCGGTTCGGATACCTTGATCAAAACAAATCAGGCTTTTGAGATGGTATCCGCCCGGTCCAGGAAAGTCGCTAAGTTGGTGGATGAGATTTCCGCTGCTTCCAAAGAACAGGCCCAGGGAATCGAGCAGATCACCAAAGCCGTCTCCGAAATGGACCGGGTGGTTCAGATGAATGCTTCGAGTGCCGAAGAATCGGCTTCCGCTTCCGAGCAATTGAATACCCAGGCCGAACAGATGAAAGAATTTGTCGAGGACCTGGTCAGGGCCATCGGAAGGAACCACAATGGAAATAGAAAAGAGTGGGTGGCCGTTAAGCAACCCGTGTCATCGAATCCGGGAAAGCCCTTTGCCAAAACGAATCTCATGGGCAATGATAAAAAACCGGAGAGCATTTCTTTTAGAGAAATTGGGCCGGACCAGTTGATGTCTATGGAAGAAGGTGAATTTAATAATCAGAAGGGCGTCTTGTAAGGTAAGTCTGGAAAAGGATTTTTCCCTTTATAATGCAGGACCATCAAGGTGATGTCATCGGACTGGAGGGCTTCTCCGGAAAAAACCTTGACCTCTTGCATCAGCGTCGAGACCATTTCCTGGATGGGTTTTTGGACCGATCGGGACAGCTCCTGGTGCAACCGCTCTTCGGAAAACAATTCTTCCCTGGTATTCATAGCCTCAGTTACCCCGTCGGTGTACATAAACAGACATTCCCCGGCTTCCAGACGAAGACTCTCCACCCGATAGGACATATCCTCCATAACGCCCAGGACCAATCCGCCTGATTTCTGCAAATAGGATACCTGACCCCCCTTATGGATCAGCAGCGGCGGGTTATGTCCGGCGTTGGCGTAAAGGATCTCTCCGGTCTCGGTATCCAGGATGCCGCAAAAAACAGTGACGAACATGACGGCTTCATTGCCCGAGGCCAATTCATTATTTACCCGGGTCAGGATTTCCGCCGGGGAAATCCCGACCTTGGCCGTGGCCTTGATCAGGGTCTTGGTGACGGCCATAAACAGAGAAGCCGGGACCCCTTTGCCGGAAACGTCGGCGATGACAAAGCAGAGATGGGTGGGGTCGATCTGAAAGAAATCATAAAAGTCGCCGCCTACCTCCCGGGCCGGCTCGATGATGGCGAACAGATCGAACTCCGGACGGTCGGGAAAGGGGGGAAAGATCTTGGGGAGAATGCTCATCTGGATCTGATGGGCGATATTGAGTTCGCTCTCCATCCTTTCCTTGGCCGCTGTGGTCTCGGTGAGCCTCCGGATGTATTCTTTCAGGGATTTCTGCATGGCCATGAAGCCCTCGGTCATTCGCCCCACCTCATCGCCGGAGGTCACCAAGGGAAGGGGATTGTCCAGGTTCCCCCTGGCAATGTCTTCGGTGGCTTTGGCCATGGCCCTCAGTGGACGGGTAATAGTCCGGGAGATAAAGATCACGGCCAAGGAAAGAAGGGCCAATCCGGTGACGGACAGGACGATCATAATCCGGTACAGACGGTTGATATCGGCCGTCAGTTCGTCTATGGGGAAGAGGACCGCCAGGGACCAGCCGCTGGAAGGGATGGGGACGTAGGTCATCCAGCATTTTTGGGGGGAAACGAGATCCCGGAAGGGAAGGGAACCGGATTCCCCTCTAATCATTTTTCGGGCGATTTCCCGCAGCCGGGCATCACCCCGGGCTTCGGCCACCCCGAAAAGGGTCTCGTTCATGATCAACTCTTTGGAGGGATGGGTGACCAGGGTGCCGTTTTTGGAGATCAGAAATCCATAGCCGGTCTTAAGGATTTTGATGGACGAAACGATTTTCTGAAGGCCTTCCAGGGAGACATCAGCGGCCACGATACCCCGTAAACGTCTTTTCCCCCCGATCTTACCGTAGAAAGGCATGGAATAGGTGGCCATGACAATATTACCGCCCCCTTCGTCAAAATAAGGCTCACTCCACTGGGGGACCGAGAGTTCTTTGGGGATTTGATACCAGTCCCATTGAAGGTAGGAGTAGGATTCCTTAGCCAGGTCGGCAAATTCGATTTCCTTTCCCTGGCGATGGAAATAAGGGGCCAGAGTGGGCGTTTTTTTATCAAAGCCGTAAGGTTCAAAGGCCACGGCAGAACCGTAGATTTCCGGATTATGTTCCAGGGCGGTCCTGATCATGGTCAAAATTTCCTCTTTGGAACAAGGGGAAAGTTCCAGGCGATCGGCCAGACCCTGGGTGACTTTCTGGACGGCGGTGAGCACCGATTCTATGCGTATGGCATTCGTTATGACCAGATTACGGGCATCTTTCTCCTGATTGACCTGGATGATCTCCCGGGAATAGCGATAGGTGTAAGCCAGGAGGGTTGAGAAAATCAGGAGGCTGATGGCTAAAAAGAAAAGAGTCAGCTTAAAGGCGAGACTTCTATTTTTGAACATGATCGATCTGGTCGTGGTAAAAGGATGTAAAGGAAGGGACCTCTTTAATCAAACCGATTTTTTTGAGCTCCCCGGCGACCCGCTGAAAATCGCCTTCTTTGAGCCTTCCCAGGGATTCCTGGCCTTCCGGGATGACGATCAAATCCTTCATTCTGGCCAGCATCCATCGCTGGTGGACCCTGTTGGCCGGTATTCCGGCCAGGCGCATGTGCTTCAAGATGATATCCAGGGCCTCTTCGGGATGGTCAAAGGCGTAGAGCCAGCCTTCCAGGCTGGCCCGGACAAAGGTCCTGATCAATTCCGGATCTTTCTTGAGGGTCTCCTCGAGGCAATAGAGACCGTCTTCCGGAAAATTCAGTCCGTAATCGAAAAAGAAAAAAGTGCTCAATTCTTCGGGGTTCAAACCGGAATTGAGGAGGGTATGAAATTCATTGTACCACATGGCCGAGGCCACATCCACGCCGCCTTGCAGGAACAGATTGACGGAAAAGGATTGGGGGATGATTCTGACTTTAAGATTATATTTCTTAAAAAGGGCCCGGGGCTGGATTTGAAATTCATTGCGCCAGAGGCCGACTTTTTTTCCGTTCATGTCCTGGGGGGTCCTGATGCCGCTCCCTTTTTTGGCCACCAGCATCAGGGCCGATTTCTGCATGATCTGGGCAATATTGATCAGGTTAAGGCCGTGACCCCGTTTTTCGATGGCCGAGCACAGCCAGAGGCTCCCGAAGTCGGCCTTCTTTTGGCGGAGATGGTCAAGGGGTGAGCGGTGAGGGCCGCCGGGAATAATGGTCAGGTCGAGGCCGTGTTTTTTATAAAACTCTTTTTCGTAAGCCAGGTAATATCCGGCAAATTGGGCCTGGGGAGACCAATGGGGAATAAAGGCCGTTTTTTTTAGATAAGGCCTATCGGCGGCTAAAGCCGAGGGGGCAAATAAAAGCAGGAAAAGGAAGATAGAAAAAACTTTTTCTTTCATTTTGGATAGACCACAAAGGTCAGAATATTTTTGTTTCCTTCCCGCCGGTAGTGCACCTCATCCATCAGGATTTTCATCAGGTAGACCCCAAGCCCGCCGACCTTCCTTTCAGCCACATCCAGGGTCAGGTCCGGATCCTCCAGAGAAAGGGGATCAAAGGGAAGTCCTGTATCGATGGTTTCAATGATCAGACGTCCTCCTGGATCGGTCCGGCAAATCACCTCTACCTCCCCATCCTTTCCGGGATAGGCATAATGAAACACATTGACCAGGGCCTCTTCAAGGACCAATTCAATCTCATGGATTTTTTTATCGGAAAGGCCCTGTTGCCGGGCACATTGAGTAGCCAGGTGCAGGAAGGCCTGAAGACGTTCCAGCCTGGCCGGCAGGGCGATCTGGGATAGGATCGGCATCTTCGGTTAAATCCGGGACAGGGCCGTTTCCGGGGAATCGAATATTTTGAAGATGGAATAAAAACCGGAGATCTTGAAGACCTCTTCCACCGGGCCTTTAAGACCAGCAAAAAGGATCTCCCCTTGCCCGGCCTTCAATTTCTTGGCAATGATCAGCAGGGTTCTTAAGCCGGCGCTGCTGATATATTGGAGTCCGGACAAGTCCAGGAGAAGCCGCTTTTCTCCCCCGGAGACGGTTTCCAACAGGTCTTTTTCCAGCGCCGGTGCGGTCAGGGCGTCCACCCGCCCCTGGACCGAAACCACCAGAAGATTTTTTTCTTTTTTCTTTTCAATCTCCATAGCGATCCTTCTTTTTGAAAAAAGTTTTTCTTTTCTTGATTAAACCAAAGGACCCAAAAAAGCAACGACCTTTTGATCTACCGCTTCAAGTGACAAATGATTTTCAATAAAAGACAGTCCTGAAAAGAAGGCCGTCCTATTCCCATAGTTTTGTTGACCCCTCCATTTCTTTATACTATAGTTAAACCCGCCTCTACCAAGACCCAACAGAGGCTGCGGGCAGTTTAGAGTCAATTTTCATATTATTGGAAGAAAGGATTTGGTTTTGAAGCCGAATAGCCGAAGAGGAGTAAGACTGAACATCCCCGCCCAGCCGTCCTTTTTGCCCGTGGCTACGGCCTTCATAGAAAAGTCAGCCCTGGCCCTGGGATTGGAAGAGCGTGAGACCCTTTTATTGACCCTGGCAACGGAAGAACTGTTTCTTTACCTCTGTCAAACGGCTTCCGACCAGGCGCTGGAAATCCAGTGCTCCGGCGGCGGTTATTATGTGCAGGCCGAGTTCATTATCCTGGCGGAAAATCTTAGCCTGAGGGCCTTTAACCTGACTACCAAGATCACACCGGAAGAAGAAACCTCCCTGGATGATTTGGGACTGGTTTTGGCTTCCCGCTCAGTGGACCGGTTTCAGATTTGGGAGGAGAAGGGCCGGGGAATGCACGTAAACTTGATTAAGGAAAGGGCCTATCCTGCTGTCCAGCCCGAGGTCCCCCCTTCTGCCCGCCCCCTATTAGAATATTCCTTAAAAACACCCGACCGGGAGGAAGTAAAAACCTTGGCCCGCATGGCCCTGTTTTATTATCCCCCCCAGGTCCTGCCGGTGTTTTTCCCTTTTCCGGGCAAGGTGGCGGACATGGCCGCCGAGGGGGAATTTAAGGTCCTGGTCGCTTGCGATCCCCAGGGTCACCTGGGCGGTGGGATTTTATGGTACTGGCGGGGACCTAAGATCGTCGGGTGTTCCGGCCCTTATCTTTTCGATCAGCCCAAGGAATCTCCGATGGCTGAGGCTTTGCTTGAAGCGGTACTGGCGGATATCGCCCGGACTAAGGCCGTGGGATTACTCAGCCGTTACCCGACCCCTGAACTGCCATCAAGCTATTTTGAGTCTTTGGGCTCTTTTTCCTTTTTCCCTCCCCAGGGGCCGCCGGTAACCATTACGGCCTATTTTCGACAATTGCAGGAGGACACCGGAAGCCTGGTCTGGGCTCATCCTGAACTCGCCCCTTTTCTTAAGCAGGAATTTCAGAGAAGGACCCTGCCCAGAGAGATGCGGCCGGTCATCGATGATGGTGAGGCCAGAAACCCCTTTTCGGTCCTTTCTCCCAACTTTGATCGCGGGCGAAGCCTGGTGACTTTGCAGCCCATCCGTCCGGGTAGGGATGAAGAAGAAAATGTCGGCCGCCATCTTAAGCTTCTGCGGAAAGAAGGCTGGCGCAACATCTTTTTCGAAATGGATCTGGCCAAATCCTGGCAGGTGGAATTTGCCCCGGCCCTGTTTAAAAATAATTTACGTCCTTGTCTCCTTTTACCTTATGCCGGAGAAGGGGACCTGGTCATTTTTCAGGCTTCTGCCTGATAAGGAGGCCGCGAATCAATGAAAACATCGAATATTGAATATCGAATAACGAATATCGAAGGAAAAGAAAATTGCAGCGTTCAACGCAGAAGCATGACCCGAAAGCAGGAATCTTTTTTACTTCAGAATTCGAAATTCGGTGTTCGAAATTCGATATTCTCTTTTTCGTGTTATCTGAAGTGGGAACTGAACTGAACCGCCTATCATGAACGCCCCTTCCTTAGAAAGACTCGTCCCAGACTATATCAAACGGTTTGAGGCCTACATCCCCAGCAAGCCCGATGATGTGCTCCAGAGGCTTTACGGGTGTTCCCGCCTGTTTCGGCTGAACAATAATGAAAACCCCCTGGGCCCGCCGCCCAGGGCACAGGAGATCATCCGCCGCTTTCCGCCTCCCCGGGCCTCCATCTATCCCAGCGGGGACGCCTATCACCTTCGGGAAAGGCTGGCCGATACCTCCGGCCTTCATATCGATCAATTCCTGGTGGGCAACGGGGCCAATGAAGTGATCAGCTTTGTCATCAAGGCCTTCTGCCAGGAAGGGGACAATATCATCACGGCGGATAAAACCTTTGCCGTCTATGAGTGGGTGGCCGAGTTCTCTGGCTACGAGGCCCGGCTGGTGCCTCTTAAAGGTTTTGGTTTTGATGACGAGGGGATGTTAGACAGGATCGATGACCGGACCAAGATCCTTTTCGTCTGTAACCCCAACAACCCTACGGGCACTTACTGGGATAAGGATCGATTGACCCGATTTCTCGACCGCATCAACGGCCGCCAGATCGTGGTCGTCGATGAGGCCTATGCCGAATTCGTGGAACATGACAATTATCCGGACGGCATCGCCTTGATCCGGGACTATCCCAACCTGGTGGTCTTCCGGACCTTTTCCAAGATGTATGCCCTGGCCGGTTTGCGTATCGGCTACCTGGTGGGGGACCTGCCAGTGGTGGATATGATCCGCCGTACCTGCGTGGTCTATTCGGTCAACGGCCTGGCCCAGGAAGCGGCCCTGGCCGCCCTGTCGGATACCGAACATATCCAACGGACGCGGGAGCTGGTCAAGTCCGGTAAGGTTTTTTTGTCCAGGGAACTCGACCGGATGGGGCTGCCCTATATCAGCGGCGAAGGCAATTTTGTCATGATCCGATTGCCCATCAGCGACACTTTGGCCTACCGGAAACTCATGGCCCGGGGGGTGATGGTTCGGACCATGACCAGCTTTCGTTTCCCAAACTATATTCGAATCTCAATTTCCCCTCAGGAGGCCCTGGAAGCCCTGGTCGAAGCCCTGGGGGATATCTTAAAGGACCATGACGACCTTTAGCCCGGATTTGGCAAATTTTTCGGTTCGTTTTGATGCCCCGGGAAAGGTAACCGGGGCCGAAAAATATGCGGCCGATTATTATGGACCGGATCTGGTCTGGGCCGGGGTCAAACGGGCCGGGGCGGCCCATGCCCGCCTGAAGGGAATCGACTGCCGGGAAGCGGAAAAACTACCAGGAATATTGGGGATTCTGAGCCATAAGGACATCCGGGGCACCAACCGGCAGGGCATTATCCGGAGAGACCAGCCGGTCCTGGTGGACGACAAGGTCCGCTACCCCGGGGATGCCATTGCCCTGGTTTTGGCTGAAAACCGGGAGGCCCTGGGCCGGGCCCTGGGATTAATCCGGGTCCACCTGGAGCCGCTCCCCGGGGTCTTCGATCTGGAAGCTGCTCTGGCCGAAGACGCCCCTCTGATCCATGAACACCATCCCGAGGGAAATGTGCTCTTAAAAGGGCACCTGCTGCGCGGGGAGGTGCGGGAGGCTTTTCAACACTGCGCGGTGCTGGTGGAGTTTGTCTTTCAAACCCCCTATCAGGAACACGCCTATCTGGAAACAGAGGCCGGCTGGGCGCGAATGGAGCCGGACGGCTCTCTGACCCTGGTGGCCTCCACCCAGACCCCTTTCCGGGATTGTTTTGAAGTTGCCGAGGCCCTGGGGCTGGACCGGGAGACCATCCGGCTGAAAGTGCCGGCCTGCGGAGGGGCCTTCGGCGGCAAGGACGGTATTACGGTCCAGAGCCTCTTGGCCCTGGCAGCCCTCTACTGCCCCGGCCGGCCGGTGAAGATGTGGTGGGACCGGGAGGAAAGCTTTACAGTCAGTTGCAAGCGCCACCCCGCCCGGCTTTATTACCGTCTGGGGGCCGATTCGGAGGGCCGTTTCCAGGCCCTGGAAGCCCGACTGCATTACGATACCGGGCCTTACGACCACCTGGGCGGCGCGGTCATGACCCTGGGGCTGGAACATGCCGGCGGGCCTTACCGCCTGCCGAATATTGATCTTAAGGCCTGGGCGGTTTACACCAACAACCCCCTTAGCGGACCATTCCGAGGTTTCGGGGTCCCTCAGGTCAATGCCGCCCTGGAACAGACGATCGATCTCCTGGCCCGAAAGCTGAACCTTTCTCCACTCGAGATCAGGAAAAGAAATGCCGTCGTTGCCGGAGATCAAAATGCCATCGGAGTCCATTTAACCGCCTCGACCCATCTTCAGGAATGTTTGGCTGTCCTGGAGACCCATCCCCTTTGGACCGGAAAGGAGGCCTGGAAGGCTTCGGCCGGCCCTTTCAAGCGTCGGGGGGTGGGCCTGGCCTGCGTTATGCACGGCCAGGGATACGGGCCGGTCGTGCCCGATGTCGCTACGGCCAAAATTGAACTTACCGGCCCGGGATGCTTCCGCATCTACAGCGGGGTGGTGGATATGGGGCAGGGGAACAGCCACACCTATCTTCAAATAGCCGGCGAAATTTTAAACCAGCCCCAGTCGAGGCTGGAAATCGTCCGGCCCGATACCCGGGAAACCCTGCCCGGCGGCTCCGCCTCGGCCAGCCGGACGACCTACACCTTCGGACGGGCCTTGATCGAGGCCGCTCAAGAACTGAAACAAAAAATTCGGGAAAAAGGGGCCGAACTTTTTGGTGCCTGGGACCTGGAAGAAGTCATCCTGATGCCGTCTGTCGTCAGTCATGTCCCGACCGGATGGAAGATACCCTTGTCCCGGATCGCCGGGGAACTGGCACCGGAGGACTGCCTGGCAATTCATTCCTTCCAGGCCCCGATTGCCCTGGATCGGCCCTCCCCGGATCCTGCCCTGCAGTTGCACGGCCTGCCCCACCTGATTTTTTCCTACGGGGTCCATCTGGCGGCCGTCGAAGTGGACGAACTGACCGGGCTGGTTGAAGTGAAAAAGTATCTGGCTGTGAGCGACTGCGGCCGCATTATCAACCCCCGGATCTTTGAACAACAGATCCAGGGTGGAATCGCTCAGGGACTGGGGTATGCCTTGACCGAGGAATTCCGGGTGGAACAGGAGAAAGTCCTTACCCGGGACCTGGCGGCCTATATCCTTCCGACCGCGCTCGATCTGCCGGATATGGAATCGGTGCCGGTGGCCTCCTTCGAACCCAGCGGCCCCCTGGGCTTAAAGGGAGGAGGGGAAATCGCTGTGGATGGACCGTTGCCGGCCGTGGCCAATGCCCTGGCTGAGGCCTGCGGGATCAGGCTGTCGCAAAACCCCTTTACTCCGGAAAGGGTATTGAGGGCTTTGCGGGAACAAGGCGTATGAAAATCAGGCTTTCATTCAGGTTGAACGGCAACCCCATTGAATTAGAAACGGATGCCGAGCGGCGGGTGGTGGATCTGCTGCGCGAAGATTTTGGGTTTACCGGGACCAAGGAGGCCTGCGGGTCCGGGGAATGCGGGGCCTGCACCATCCTGGTGGAGGGAGAGAGCCGTCTGGCCTGCCTGATGCGGGTTGGTCAGCTTGAGGGACGAAGCGTTTTGACCATCGAAGGCCTGTCGGACGGTAAACACCTGCATCCGGTTCAGCAGGCTTTTGTAGAGGCCGGCGCCGTTCAATGCGGTTTCTGCACTCCCGGCCTGATCCTGGGAACGATCGATCTGCTTCGGCGTAATCCCCGGCCTGACCGGGAGGAGATTCGGGAGGGTCTGTCTGGAAACCTGTGCCGCTGTACCGGTTTTCAGAAGATTGTGGATGCCGTGGAAAAGGTCGTGTCTTCCCCGGCAGAAGGGAGTGATCCGTGCCCCGTTGGCTGATGCCCGAATCCCTGGAAGCGTTATGGCCCGCCCTGGAGGAACCGGATACCATGGTCTATGCCGGCGGAACGGATGTTTTGGTGAGACTCCGATCCGGTTCCGGACAACCGCAGCAGTTGATCTGCCTGGAACGTCTCCGCGAATTGCAGGGGATCGAGGACCATGGGGACCGGGTATTGATCAAGGCCGGAACCTCCCATGCCCGAATCTTAGACGACCCGATTATCCAGACCCGACTCCCGGTGCTGGCCCGGGCCGTGAAAAGTCTGGGGTCCCCCCCCATCCGGAATATGGGGACTATTGGCGGCAACATCTGCTCCGCCTCACCGGCCGGGGATACCCTGCCGCCCCTCTACGTGCTTCAGGCCGAAGTGGCGTTGCGCAGCCGGACCGCCGATCGACGGCTGCCCATAGGGGATTTTATCAAAGGGCCCGGCCAAACGGCCATTAGGCCCGACGAGATATTGACCGGGATCTGGATACCGAAAAACCCTGAATTTAATCGACAGCACTATGAAAAAGTCGGACAGCGGAAGGCCCTGGCCATTTCGATTGTCAGCCTGGCCGCCCTGATCGAGCTCACTCCGGCCGGGATGATAGAAGATATCCGGCTGGCTTGGGGAAGTGTGGGGCCCACAGTGGTGACCGCACCAGAGGTGGAGGCGGTTTTACGGGGCCGGCCTTTAAGGCTTGAGGTCTTGAAAGAAGCCGCGGAAGCAACCCGCCGGGCAGTGTCCCCCATCGATGATATCCGGGCCACTGCCGATTACCGAAGAGAAGTGGCCGGTAATCTGCTCTATCGTTTAAGCCTCCGGGTTGAAACTTCCCCGGAGATCCTGCCCAGGTAATCGTCGCGATATGACAACCGAACCACCACTCTGGACCCGGGAATTTATCTTTTTTAATATCGCGGTCTTCCTGGCCTTCATCAACATCGCCGTCTTTTTTTCCTTTGAGGAATACCTTCGGACCCTGCCCATCAACGGAAAGTGGTTGGGGCTGATCATCGGACTCTTCTCAGCCGTAGCCCTGGTCCTCCGCCCCTTCATCAGCCCTTTTTCCCATCCCGGCAATGCCCGCGGCTGGATCTCCTGGGGGACCCTGGGGGTTATGGCCGCCTTGGCCGCCTATGGCTGGGCTGACACCCTCCGGTCGATGATGCTGCTTCGACTGTTTCACGGGGCAGCCCATGTGGTCCTGGCCACGGCCCTGATGACGGTGATCGTTCAACGCATTCCGCCAGGGCGCAGCGGCCAGGCCTTCGGCCTTCTTTCCATTATCACCCTGCTGCCCTATGCCGTCATCCCGCCGGTTCTGAAAATCCTGATGGACCGGCTGGGCGGGTATCCCCAGGTCCTGACTTTTTTTGCCTTGACCATGATCCTGATCTTTCCACTGATTTTTATGAAGGGAGCGGCGAAAGGACCTGGTGCCGGGGAACAGGTCGGAAGGTTGTCCCGGACGGAGATCTACCGGAATCTCAGGGAAAGGCAAATTCTGTTGATTCTTGCGGCCATGTTGTTGTTTTACAGCGGATACGCCCTGGTCTTTTTCTTCCTGGCCGGTTATGCCCGGAAGTTAGGGGTAGCCAATCCCGGCCTGTTTTTTACCCTGTCCACCGTTGGGGAAATCGGGATCCGGCTGATCGCGGCCCGGCTTTTTGACCGGGTGAATAAGACGGTGGCCGCCGGCCTGACGCTTCTTTTTTTGTCTGCCGGCTACCTGTTCCTGGCCCGGGTGAAAGAGGCCTTCTGGTTTTTTACCCTGGGGGGGGTGTTGGGCCTGGGTTGGGGCGTTGTAATGCCGGTTTTAAATGCCCTGTTGTTTGACCGCTCCCGGCCGAAGCTGCGGGCCTTCAACACCAACCTGGGCCTGCAGATGTTTCAGGGGGGATTTTTCATCGGACCCCTGGCAGGGGCTCTGGTGCTGCACCGGGGAGGTTATGATATCCTTTATCTTTTTTGCGCCGGTCTGGCCCTGGCGGCCGGCGGAATGATTTTTCTGATTCCCGTCAGGAAGGCGGGATTTTAACCTTCAACCCTTAGCGGCTCCGGAACCCGAAATCAAGGCCCCTCTTCACTTTTTATAACTTCGGCAAAAGTTAGGGTCGAGAGGGGCAAGCCTTCCCCTCTGATTGTTTCATGATGCAGGGTATTATGAAAAGCCTGTCGCCTCATCTGCCGAGGCGAAGAAGAAACGAGTAAGGGCTACGACTGGATCTCTGCGGCCGGCGGGAAAAAAACGGAAAAGGTCGTTCCCCCGGAGTGGAGGCATTCTTCTTTTTGAGGGCAGGAACCGATTCGGCCGGGGCAGGGGTCTTCTTCTTTGGGTATGAAACCGCAGCGAGTGGAAGTCATGGTGATCTGAAACCCAAACCGCTCGGACAGGATCTTCATCCGCAACAGGTCGGCACCTTTGCCACCGGCATTAAAATCGTAAGGCCGTTTGGTAGAATAACTCATGGTCGCCCGGGCCGGAAAAAATCCTTCGAAGATCCTTCTCTGGTCCTCTTCGGTAATACCTACCCCATAATCGTGGATGGTAAATAAAGCCCCTTTCCCTTTCTTTTGAACGGCTATTTCGATCTTGCCCTCATCCGGGGTGTTCTCTACGGCATTCCGGATCAGGCCGTCTATTACCTTCCCGAGCACTTCCGGTGATAACAGAATAGGTGGAGCTGGAGAAAGGTTGCTGACGATCTCAATTTGCCGATGAGAAAAGCGGGGCCTTAAAGTCTCCAGCCTTTGGCCGACCCATTGCTCCAGATGGATCTCCTGGGCCGTCGCCTCTTTGGGCCCGAAGAGGAACTCAATTTTTTGTCTGATCCTTTCGGCCAAGGGTTCCTGGCCGGTCTCCAGTGCCACCAGGGTGGAAAGTTCGTCGGCGCATTCGTCTAACAGGATGGAAAGAAGACCATAGCTTTTCTGTTCTTTATCGGCGATGATGTCGTCCACCTCATATTGGATCTCTAAAATACGATCCAGATTCCGTTTGATTCTCTCAACGGCCGGTTTCCAGGTTTCTTCGGAAAGGGCGCCCAATTTCCTGATGAGCGCATTAAAAGACCCTGAAAGGATGGCTAAAGGCGTCTTCAGTTCGTGGGACAAATGATTGATCGCCTTATCCTTGGCCCGGTTGAGACTGGTTACCTCACGATAAGCTTTTTTAAGTTCTTCGGTGACCCGGGCATTTTCAATGGAAAGGACTACCGTACCGGCGATCATATTCAATAGTTCAATATCCGATTGGTCAAACGTCCCGGTTTTTTTATTGATGGCACATAAGGTCCCGATGATGCGGTCAACGCTTTTCAGAGGAACCAGGACCAAATTTTGGGTTTTATAACCCAGCCTTCTATCCCGCTCCTGATGGATTTCCCGGTCTTTGGAAAAATCGTTCAGTATCAAAGGCTCTCCGGACTGGATAACCCGCCCGGCTATCAATTCATCTATCGAGAACCGGACTTCTCCGGCCTTTTTTTCCATAGACATATCATCATAAGCGGCGCCGAGGATGAAAAGATCTCCTTTCAATTCATCATGCAGGATGACAATAGCCCCTTCGGTATTCAACAGGCCTTTTACTTCGCTATTAATATAATAAAGCAGATCTTCCAGGTCCGGATATTCCGGAAGGGCCATACTGATCTTGATCATGGCTTCATTGTTCCGGGCAATCTGCTTTTCCCGGGTAATATCCCGGATAATAACGATTTGTCCGGCTGGTTCTTCCGTGGAAACCGAAAAAACCGCTGCCCGGATGACCACATCCAGGACCCGGCCGTCCTTGGTCAACCTCTGGGTTTCGGAGCGAAGGATAATCCTTTCTTTCAAGAGTCTTTTTATACCCTCCTGGGTGGCTTGTTCCAAACCGGGGGGGACATAGGGGATGCGCTTCCCTTCCAGCTCTTCCAGGGTCCAGCCGAATATCTCCGTAAAGGCTGGATTCAGGTAATTTACCCGCCCATCCAGGGTGAAGACCACTACCGGGTAGGGTTCAAAATCCAGGAGGGCATTCATCCGCCTTTCCGTTCTTTTTAGGGCTTCTTCCGCCTTTTTTCGGTCGGTGATATCCTGCAGGGTTTCGATGGCCCCGATTATTTTCCCTTCCTCATCCAAAATGGGGGCCGCGGTAAAAAAAAGCCATTTGCCCCCTCCGGCCAGGTTGGGGAAATAATCCTCCACCTCGTAAGCCCCTTCGATAAGAGCGGATTTATTAACCTTTCCAGGGTATCTCTGGGCGATTTCCTCTTCGGAAGCGTTATTGACGATATAATCGGCCAGGATGGGTCTTTGGGTCGGATAAAAGGCCTTCCAATGATCTTGGGTTCCAATAAGCTCCTGGGCCGAAAGGCCGGTCATTTTTTCAAAGGCCCGGTTACAATGGGTAATCACATGCCGGGAATCGAAAACAAAGGCGGCTATGGAAAGGCCTTGAATGATCTGAGTAAGCTCTTTTTCCTTTTGGCTCAGGGCCGCTTCACATCGATCTCCTGGGTCGGTCATTTTCATTCGGTCCTTAAACTTTTTAATGGTACCTAACCCGGACAAGCCGGAACCAAAAAATTCGTAACAATTTAGCCCTTTGAAAAACTTGAAACTTTTGTTTGAAAATCCCGACTTTCGCACACGTCATTCCGGTGAACCCCGGATCAGGTCCGGGGCAGGCACCGGAATCCAGGTGTTATACTGCGACGAAAAGAACCTGGATTCCGGTTTTCATCGGAATGACGGAGAGGTTGTCGACGTTTTTTCAAAAAGCTAAACTGATACAAAAATTCTATCCATTTTGCGTTGAAATTTATTCCTAAGTTACTATTAAGCCCTCAAGCCCTTTGGGGTGCCGCAAAGGATGAAAATAGGTTCAAGGTTTTTCATGCTTGAAACTTGCATCTTGCAACTGAAATCCTATTTTCGAACTAAAAATATAATAATATAGGGTGATTAAAATCTCAAGTTGAATTTTAAACAAATTCGAAGGAAGTCCGGCTTAAAAAGAAAAGGCCGACTCGGTTAACGAGCCGGCCCTTGTGAGTGTGTTCATTTAATAGGCTGTTGATCCAAAGTTAATAGTTGTTATCCGATTCCCCGGTCATCCCTTCAAAACCGACGTAGCCGCAGCCACTTGGGTCAGAGGTTTAAAAAGTTTTCGCAAGGCGGTCTGGCGGGAAATCCCTCTCCCTTGGGCCGAAGCAAACTTGTAATACTTCTGCCGGTCATCCAGCACCAGGTAGACCACCCGGATATCATCCATATCGAGCAGGCTGGCCTTGGGAAACTTGGCCTTGACCTCATCCAATCGCTTCCGGGCCTTGGCCAAAATTTCCTCCCGGTCCCCGAAGTTCATGGTCCCGGTAGGGCAGGTTTTGACACAGGCCGGAAGAAGACCGTTTCGGACCCGATCGATACACATGGTGCATTTGGCCAGCCGTTTGGTCTTCTTGTCCATCCTGGGAATATTGTAGGGACAGGCGGTAATAACCTCCTGGCCCTTGAGCTTCTGGGTAAGGTCGGTAAAAAGGACCGCCCCGGTGGCCGCGTCTTTAATGATGGCCCCTTTGACCATGGTGTCAGCCGTTTCTTTGCAGGGCGGTTCCAGGCAATGGCGGCACTGTTCGGCAAAAAAATACCAGACCGGCTTTCCTCCCACCTCCTCTTCACTGAAGCGAACCAGTTTAAAGGTGGTTGGAGAAAGCTCGGGGGGGTTTTGGTGGTTCCCCCGGTTAATCGTCTTTTCGGTAGAAAGCTTATTCCACTGCTTGCAGGCCATTTGACAACCGCGGCAGGCCGTGCACCTGGAAGTATCTATAAAAAAAGATTTATCTGCCATGAAGGCTCACCTCCCCTTATGCTTTCCTGGCCTTTTTGGCCGGTGGTTTAGTCAATTTGCTCACATTGGCCATAAAGGCCTTGGTTTCCGGGATCATGGTGTTGGGGTCTCCAACCGTTGGGGTCAACAGGTTGGCGCTGTCCCCGCCATCCCGGGGATGAAGCCATCCAAAATGCCAGGGGAGCCCGATCTGATGAATGGTCTGCCCGGCCACCTGAAAGGGTTTAAAACGAGAAGTAACAATCGCCACGGCCTCCAGTTGGCCTCGAGGACTTGAGACCATAACCCTTTCCCCGTTTTTAATCCCCCGC
>JACRBX010000308.1 GCA_016219225.1 Deltaproteobacteria bacterium | reverse complement strand
GCCATCCTCTCAGACCAGCTAACCATCGTTGCCTTGGTAGGCCATTACCCCACCAACAAGCTAATGGTACGCGGGCTCATCCTCAAACGACAGCTTGCAAGCAGAGGCCATCTTTGACCGCAACCCCCGTGGAGGTCGTGGTCTTATTCGGTATTAGCACACCTTTCGGTGTGTTATCCCCAATTCGAGGGTAGATTACCCACGCGTTACTCACCCGTGCGCCACTTTACTCTCCACCCGAAGGCGGATTTCTCGTACGACTTGCATGTGTTAAGCACGCCGCCAGCGTTCATTCTGAGCCAGGATCAAACTCTCCAATTAAACTCAAAAAATTTGTTACAAAAAAAAGGGACCACAAAATCGTCTCACTATTTAGTTTTCAAAGATCAAGTAAAAAGAAGATAATCTATTTTTTTTATTTTGTCAAGAAGTATTTCCCCTCGCAAAGTAAAAATGCTACATTACCTTATTTTCAGATTAAGTCAAGAAAAAAATCAAGAAAAAATGATTTTATGAAATCTTTTTTTCCCGATCTTAAGAAGAAGGGTATTGTCTTGCAATTGTTGCAAATAAACCTTTTGATCAAAAGAAGAGGCCCGTTGATCATTCAACGTAACGCCCCCTTGGGCAATCAGCCGCCTGGCCTCACCCCGGGTTTTACAAATCCCCGCCTCCACCAGCAGCAGATAAGCCTCGATCCCCTGTACCAATTTTTCCCTGGGCAGGGACGTTGTGCCAACGGCCCCGGTTTCCAGGCCCTGCCCGTAAAACAGATTATGCGAGGTTTCCCGGGCCTTTTCGGCTTCCGCCCGACCATGGGTTATCGCTGTAGCTTCCAGGGCTAAAATCTCTTTGGCCCCCCGCAGCTCGGCCCCTTCCTTCTGAGCGAGTTCCCGAACCTTATCCATCGGCAGAAAGGTAAATAAAGCCAAAAATCGTCCCACATCCCGGTCTTCGGTATTGATCCAAAACTGATAATATTCATAGGGACTGGTCTTTTCAGAATCCAACCAGACCGCTCCCTTGGCGGTTTTTCCCATCTTCTCGCCGGAACTGGTGACAATTAAAGGGAAAGTCAAACCATAAGCCTTCCCACCTTTCATCCGTCGGATCAGATCGATGCCGGCCACGATATTCCCCCATTGATCCGATCCGCCCATTTGAAGTAAACAGCCCTCATGGGAATAGAGATGAAAGAAATCATAGGCCTGGAGTAACTGATAGTTGAATTCGATAAAGGATAATCCGGTTTCCAGGCGCTGCCTGACCGACTCGGCCGTCAACATCCGGTTCACGCTGAAGTGGCGGCCGATATCCCGCAGAAATTCAATATAATTTAAAGGGGCCAGCCAGTCCACGTTGTTTAACAGTATTCCGGAAGGACCGTCCAGGATCATATAACGGGCCAGTTGTTTTTTCAGCCCTTCGGCGTTATGCCGTATTTCTTCATGGCTCAACACCGGACGCATCTCTTTTTTACCGCTGGGGTCCCCGATTAAAGCCGTTCCACCGCCCACCAGGGCGATCGGACGATGGGCGTGTTGTTGAAAATGGGCCAGGGCCATGATGGGGATCAGACTGCCCACGTGCAAGCTCTCCGCCGTGGGATCAAACCCGATATAGGCCGACAGGATCTTTTGTTCAAAAAGGGCTTCCATCTCTTCAGGATCGGTTACCTGTTCGATAAATCCCCGTTCTTTCAATGTCTGATAGAAATTTTTCAACTCAATACTCCGAACTGATATTCACCCTTTCCCGAATTCTGGTAATCTCCGTGGCCCGTCCCGTCTCCGGATCAATGGATATAAGGGCCCCTTCCAGGACCAATTCCCTTTTAGCCACTTCAAATTTATGAGGCATCTGGGTCAGAAACCGTTCAATCGCCAATTCTTTTTTCACCCCGATCACTGAATCCGCCGGGCCGGTCATTCCGGCATCGGTCATATAGGCCGTGCCTTGAGGTAAAATCCTCTCATCGGAAGTCTGGACGTGGGTATGGGTGCCCAGAACAGCGCTGACCTTGCCATCCAGAAACCAACCCAGAGCAACCTTCTCTGAAGTGGCTTCGGCATGAAAATCGACCAGTATAATCGAAGTCTCTTTAATCAATCGCTCTCTCTCTTCCAGACCCCTTCGGAAAGGGCAGTCCACCGCTTCCATAAAGGTCCGCCCTAACAAATTGAGAATCCCGATCCGGTGCCCCGATCTGGTCTCTTTGATCACAGACCCGTTCCCGGGTGTACCGGCCGGATAATTGGCCGGCCGGATCAGGTCCGGATTTTGCTGTATATAGGTCTGGATCTCTTTTTTCTTCCAGATATGGTTTCCCGAGGTCAGGACATGGATCCCGCCTGATAAAAGCTCATCGGCTCCTTTAACGGAAATCCCGATTCCGCCGGAAACATTTTCTCCATTGGCGATTACCAAATCCACCTGAAAACGATCCATCAATAAGGGTAATATTTCCCGTACCGTTTTACGGCCGGGTTTCCCGACAATGTCGCCGATGAATAGGATGTTGACAGACACGGATATTCCTCTGAAAAGGACCTTACACCTTTTTTAATTACTTGGCGTATTCTACAGCCCGGATTTCTCTGATTACCGTAACTTTGATTTGGCCGGGATAGGTTAAACTCTCTTCGATTTTTTTGGCAATGTCCCTGGAAAGGATATATATATCGTTATCGGAAACCTTCTCACTTTCTACGATGATTCGAATCTCGCGGCCGGCTTGAAGGGCATAGGTCTTTCCGATTCCTTCAAAAGACTTGGCTATCTTCTCCAGGTCTTCGAGGCGTTTAACATAAGTTTCCAGCATCTCTTTCCTGGCCCCGGGCCTGGCCCCGGAAAGGGTATCGGCCGCCTGAACCAGGACATCCAGGATCGTTTCAAGTGGAATATCTTCATGGTGGGAGGCAATGGCATGCACAACCCGGTTGGCCTCACCATGTCTTTTGGCCAAATCGGCCCCGATGATCGCATGAGATCCTTCCACTTCGTGGTCCACGGCTTTCCCGATATCATGGAGCAAACCGGCCCGCTTGGCCTGTTTAATATTTAAACCCAATTCAGAGGCCATGACCCCGCAAAGGAAGGCGACCTCCAGCGAGTGTTGCAACACATTCTGGCCGTAACTGGACCGGTATTTCAATTTACCAATCAATTTAATCATTTCCGGGTGGATCCCATGGACCCCCACATCGAAGGTGGCTGTTTCGCCGGCTTCCCGAATGGCCACTTCCATTTCCTGGGAAACTTTTTTCACTACCTCTTCAATACGGGCTGGATGTATTCGGCCGTCACTGATCAGTCTCTCCAGGGAAAGCCTGGCCACTTCCCGGCGAACCGGATTAAACCCTGAAAGGATAACCGCCTCCGGGGTATCATCAATAATCAAATCAATGCCGGTGGCTGCTTCAATGGCCCGGATATTCCTTCCCTCCCGTCCAATGATTCGCCCTTTCATTTCCTCATTGGGCAAGTTTACGTAGGAAACGACTTTTTCAGCCACATAATCTCCGGCATACCGTTTAATAGCCAGAGAGATGATCTCCTTAGCCTTTTTATCCGCTATCTCTTTAGCCTCGGTTTCAATACGACGAATGGTCTTGGCGGCCTCGTGTTTAGCCTCATTCTCCATGGCTTGGAGCAACAGCTCCTTGGCTTCCTGGGAAGATATGCCTGCCAGGTGTTCCAACCGTTTTTTCTGTTCGTCGATCAATTGTTCACATTTTTCTTTGAGTTCGGAAGTCTCTTTTTCTTTGTGGGCCAGGGATCGATCTTTTTTCTCAAAATCGGACTCCCTTTTTTCAATCACTTCAAGCTTCCGGTCCAAGTTTTGCTCTTTGAGCAGGATCCTTTTTTCCTGTTCCTGGATCTCCTGTCTCCGCTCCTTGGTCTCCTTTTCAAATTCCATCTTCATTTGATAGAGGTTGTCTTTGGCCTGCAGGAGGGCCTCTTTTTTTACTGTTTCAGCCTCTTTTTTAGCCTCTTCGACAATCTTTTTCGAAAGGGCCTCGATGGATTCGACCCGGCTTTCGGTAAATTTTTTGCGAACCAAGAAACCGATCAGGATTCCCAAAAAGAGGGCCAAAAATATTCCGCTGATCAGACCGATCAAATGTGCTGATATCATGACTTCCTTATTATTAAAACTCGAAAAAGTTGTTTTTGGAGCCGGTTGAACCTTCTTCGGAAGTTAGCCTGGGAAGGCACCGACAAAGGAATATCCAGAGGGACTTCCTTTGATAAGGAGAGCAAGACTACCGGATGGGTTTTTAGAATTTAGAAAAATTTTATGAAAGAATTCTTGATTCAATTATATCGTTGACCCAAACCTTTTGAGGAGTGCTTGCTCTTAATTCCTTAAAAATTATATTATATAATAAAACCCCGGTGAAGAGGTTGTCATCTAGGGTGTGCAGGTATCCAACTTGGTCATCCATTGCTGGCTTTTGGCTTCCATCATCTTTTCCATCTGTTCCAATTCTTCTTTGGCCAGAAGATAGTCATAGGCTATGTTCAGGGCGGTTAGAATAACCAGATGGACTTTACTGGCGGAAGGCATCGAGGCTTGGACTTCTTTAATCCTTTGATTTAACAAGACCGACACCTTTTCCATCAGCCCTGGATCAAGATCCCCCCTCAGGGTATATTCATTTCCTAATATTTCAACCTTAAATAATTGGGTCACGAGTGATGAACTTACCCTATTACCAGACTTATTTTTTCCAAAATCCCATCGACTTTGGCTTTGATCAGCTCTTTTTCTTCTTCCAGAGCCTCGATCCGCTCTTGGGCACTTTGGATAACCGCTTCTTTTTCCTTAATTTTTTCTTTAAAGGTGGCGTTTTCCTGAGACAGAACTTCCATCTTTTTTACGATCTGATCAATTTTTTCTTCTAATATTTCAAACACTTGCCACTCCATAGGTTTTTTATCCTGATTTTTATAAAATAATATCTTGGTTTAAATAGAAAAGTCAAGGAGTAATTGAACTTCTTTTTCTCCTTGCGAACCCTTTCGGGCCATGTTAAAATTAAGTAAAAGTTAAGTAACTTAATTCCCCACTCCAGGTCGCAGAGGGTAAAAGCACTCGAAAAGCTGCGAATAAACCGATCTTTGAGAATCCTTGAATTGTTTTTATTTTAGAAACAGAAAGGAGGTGATTTTATGGCCGCCCGAGTTGCCAGAGTAACCGAGATAATTGCTGCTTCACCAAAAAGTTTTGAAGATGCGATCTCCGTGGGCTTCAAGAGGGCTACTAAGACCTTGCGGGGAATTACCGGCATGAAAATTGTCGAACAAAGAATCGCGGTAGAAAACAATAAACTCGTTGAATACCGGGTCCGGATGGAAGTTATTTTTGTTTTAGAATCATAAGTGATGCGTATCCGAAATCCGAAAAGGCCCCGGCAGGGGCCTTTTTTCTATCCGCCCTTTCCATTCTTACCATTTTCTTATGAATTGGTCCTGATGCCCATTTACACCTATAAGGATATATCCAAGGTCCTGGCCCAGGCAGAAAAAGGCCAGTCGGCCCCTATCTATCTGATCGCCGGCGACGCCTATCTTATTCAAGAGATTCACCAGCAATTGATCAGCCGTCTGCTCCCGCAAGAAATGCGTTCTTTTAACCTGGAAATCGCCGATGGGGAAAAAGAAGACATCCATGGAATCCTGGAACGGCTTCAGACTTTTCCCTTTTTCCCTGGACGCAAGGTGGTCTCTGTTAAAAACCCGGTACAGATTTTTTCTACCGGCCGCCAGGATCATCTCTGGAAAAAGGCCGAAGAAGCCTGGCAGAAAGGGCAATCGGAGCGCTGCGCCCGGATAGTTCGATCTTTATTACAGCAGGCCGGGATCTCATCGGCCTCGATTGATACGGAATTGAAAGAAAACGGGGAAGCCCTTCGGGAAAAACTTTTCCCGAATAAGCCCAATGCCATACCGGACTGGTTTAAGGAAGCCCTGGTTTTTATACAGGCTCAATCACCGGATGAATCCGGAACAGGGCATCCCGATCAATTTCTCGAGGCGGCTATCCGGCAGGGATTCCCCCGGGAGCACATATTGATCCTCCTCATAGAAGGTTCGCCCGGGTCAAAAAAAATCGTGAAGACCATTGCCGAATACGGGGTTATTCTTAATCTCTCAATAAGACAAAGCAAAAAAGGGGAACAAACGACCGCCTTAAAGGGTTATTTGAAGTCCCGCCTTTTCCGGGAAGGAAAAACCATTCACCCCCAGGCCGAGGCCCTTCTGTTAGAACGTATCGAACCTGAAGTCTTTCAGTTGGAAATGGAAATACAAAAACTGCTTTCCTATCTTGGAGATCGAAAACAGATCCTTTCAATAGATATTACCGATTTGGTAGGGACCAATCGGGAAGAACCCTTGTATGAATTGACTACGGTCTTAGGGGAGCGCAATTTTGAAGAGGCCCTTCGAAAACTCAAACAACTTTGGGAGCAGGGCTATAATCCTTTACAAATCCTATCGGGCATCACTAATGCCTTACGGCGGCTCTTAGTGGCCAAGGAACTGTTGAAAGCGGTTTCCCAAATCCCTCCCCGGGCCTGGAAGGACTTTGGGGCTTTTTCTGCCTTGATCCAGCCCCAGTTAAAACAAATCCCATTACCGGAGCCTTTATCGAAAACCCACCCCTTTGTTCTTTTCAATACAATGAAAACAGCGGCGAATTTTCCCCTTCCGCGATTGGTTTCCGCTTTGGAAGCCCTCCATGAAGCCGACCGCCGGCTTAAAACCAGCGGCGCCACCCCGGCCTTTCTCCTGGAAGATTTTATCTTTACCTTCTGTAAAAAATAGGAACATAAAAATTTCAAATAGTTTTTTTTTGAAATTTTCTATTCAATTTAATTTGAAAATTTGCCGATAACATGGGAGAAAGGGAAATCAGAATATTTTTTGGATATGGACCATAAAAATTTCATATTATCAAAACGATCGAAGATCGGTTTGAAGGGGTTGGCCTGCTGCCTGGTGATGACCATAGGGGCCGTAATCGGTGATCTGGGAGCAGAAACAGTCGGAACAGGGCCTAATCTCAAACGATTGACCCTGGAACAGTTGATGGAAATAGAAGTCACCACGGTTTACGGGGCTTCGAAATTTTTACAGAAGGTCACCGAAGCCCCTTCTTCGGTAACCGTAGTGACGGCCGAAGAAATCAAAAAATTCGGCTATCGGACCCTGGCGGAGGTTCTGCGGAGCATCCGCGGCGTTTTTGTTACCAATGACAGGAATTACAGTTATTTGGGAGTAAGAGGCTTTGGGCGCCCCGGAGATTATAACTCCCGGATCCTGCTCCTGATCGATGGCCATCGAATTAATGATAATATTTACGACAGCTTACTGATAGGATCGGAATTCATACTCGATATCGACCTGATCGACCGCCTGGAATTCATCCGCGGGCCCGGTTCATCCCTTTACGGCAGTAACGCCTTTTTTGCCGCTATTCACATCATCACCAGAAAGGGGGACGGTATAAAAGGTCTGGAGGCTTCGGGGGAAGCCGGAAGCCTTGAAACCTATAAGGGCCGCTTGACCTATGGCGATCAATTTTTAAATGGTCTGGAAATGATCCTGTCCGGTTCTTATTCTGACAGTCGGGGCAATGACCGTCTCTATTTCAAGGAATTTGACGACCCGTCCACCAATAATGGAATAGCCCAAAATGTGGACGATGACCGCTCCTACCGTTTTTTCACCACCTGGTCTTTTAATGAGTTCACCCTTCAGGGGGCCTTAAACGACCGGAAGAAGGTACTTCCCACCGGTTCCTATGGAACCGATTTCAATAATCCGGGCAATCATACCATCGACGGACGGGCCTATCTGGATCTCAAATACCAGCATCTCTTCCCTGAGGGTTGGGATTTCACGGCCCGTGTTTTTTATGACTATTACCGGTATAAAGCGGAATATTTTTATGACGGCGTGATCAATAAAGATTCTTCTCTTGGGGAATGGTGGGGGTTGGAATCAAGGGTAACCCGCACCCTGGTCAAAAAACACAAGGTGACCTTTGGGGTGGAATATGTCGACAATATCCGTCAAAACCAGCGTAATTATGATGAGGACCCGTCAACAATTTATCTCGACGATAAAAGGAACAGCCAAAACTGGGCCTTCTACCTCCAGGATGAATTTTCCATCCTTCCTAACCTGATCCTCAATGCCGGCCTGCGTTATGACTATTTTGAAACCTTTGGGGGGACCACCAATCCGCGGCTGGCCTTGATCTACAGCCCACTGGAGAAAACCACTTTTAAACTTCTCTACGGCACGGCCTTTCGGGCGCCAAATATCTACGAATTGTATTATCAAGACCAGGGCTTAACCGCCAAATCCAACCCCAACCTGAAACCTGAAACTATCAGGACCTATGAGTTGGTCTTTGAACAATACTTGGGCAAACATCTTCGGGGCCATTCAGCCTTCTATTATTACACCATAGACAACCTCATCAATCAGACCATCGATCCCTCCGATGGGTTATTGGTATTTAGAAATACCGGGAAAACGGAAGCCTTGGGCATGGAACTGGAGCTGGCGGGTCGATGGGCTACCGGTTTGGAAAGTAAAATCAGCTATACCCTCCAGGAGGCCAAAAACAAAGAAACCGGGGAGACCTTAACCAATTCTCCAAGGCATTTGGCCAAGTTCAATTTGAATATCCCCCTCTTTAAGGAAAAGCTTTTTTTGGGACCGGAGCTGCAATACACCAGCAGACGTAAAACCCTTGCCGGGAATGCCGTCGATGACGTTTTCACTATGAATATAACCCTGCTGGCCCGGAACCTGAGCCGGGGGCTGGAAATTTCCGGCACCATTTATAATCTTTTTGATTCATCCTACGGCGACCCCGGATCAGCGGAACATCGGTCGGATAGTATTACCCAGGACGGACGTGCTTTTCGCATAAAATTGACTTATCGGTTCTAAAAGATTTCGGCTGGAACGAATGTTACCCAAAAACCTGCGGACCATCCTTTTCTTTTTCATCAGTTTTCTCTCTTGGGCCCTATTGCCGGGCGGGGCACTTTATGCCCAGGAGCAAAAACCCACCGAATATCAGATCAAGGCGGCTTTTATCTATAATTTTCTTCAGTTTATCGAATGGCCGGTAAAACCGAACAAGAAACTTCATCCCTCTTTTAATCTTTATATCCTGGGCGAAAATCCCTTTGCTGCCGTCTTTGAAAATTACCAGGGAGAAACCGTGCAGGGCCGGAAATTATCTATCCGGCATTCCCAATCCATCCCTGATCTGAAAGACGCCCAGGTACTGTTCATCACTCATTCAGAAAAAAATCGTTTACCCTCGATCCTTAAACAGACTAACGAACTGGGGATCCTCTCGATCGGAGACTCTGAGGGGTTCGGTCAGCAAGGGGTGATGATTAATTTTTTTATTGAGCGGAACAAGGTCCGTTTTGAAATCAATATGGATGCGGCCAGACGGGCCGGTTTTAAAATCAGTTCCCATCTCCTTAAACTGGCAAAAATTATTCAGGAAACCTCCTAAGGGAAAAAGATTGAAATGCCTGAAGTCCGAAATCGTTCCATTAAAAGAAAACTAATACGGATCAGCCTGTTAACCACCGGCGCGGCCTTGCTTTTGGCTAATATGATTTTGATGACCCATGAGCTGATCTTGTTCCGCCGTTCCCTGGTCAACGACCTGAGGATTGAAGCCAGGATGATCGGCCGGCATTGCACCTCGGCTCTCCTGTTCAATGACCCGAAGGCGGCCGGGGAAACCTTATCCGTATTACAGACCGCGCCCAATATTATCCAGGCCGTGATTTATTCGACAGATGGTAAGATCTTTGCCGCCTACCAAAGACCAGGGGCCGAAGGGAACAGCCTTTCTTCTCCATTTCCGGGCCAGGGGTTTCAATTTGGAATCAATTCGCTGCGGTTATCCCAGCCAATCGTTTTCAACGATAAAATAATCGGGACCGTTTATTTTCATTCGGATCTGAACAAGTTTTATTCCCTTCTCCTGCGGTATGTGATCATGGTCTCCCTGGCCCTGGGCATATCCCTTCTGGTAGCCTTTATTTTATTATCTAAATTGCATCAGGTCATCACAAGGCCGATCAATACGTTGGTTCAGTTGATGGGGACCATCTCCAAAGATAAAAATTATTCCCTAAGGGCCCCTGTTCTTCAAAATGATGAATTGGGTTCCATGGCCGAAGGCTTCAACGACATGTTGGAGCAAATCCAGATACGGGATCGGGAACTGGAAGGCCACCGCCAGCACCTGGAAGAACAGGTGGGGGTCCGTACCGCTGATTTGGCCAAAGCCAACAGCCAGTTGGAAAAAGAACTGGCTGATCGCCGGCAGGCGGAAATTGAAAAAACCTTTTTGGAAGAACAACTGCGTCAGTCTCAGAAGATGGAGGCCATCGGCCGGCTGGCCGGGGGAGTGGCCCACGATTTTAACAATATCCTCACCATCATCCAGGGTTACAGTGAACTGGCGGCCTTGAAACTTCAACGGGGGGAACAGGCCGGAGAAGCCATTGACCAGATCAAAAAAGCCGGGGAACGGGCCTCGGATCTTACGCGCCAGCTTCTGGCTTTCAGCCGCCGGCAGATGCTGGAGATGAAAGTGATCGATTTAAATATCCTTTTAAAAGATTTAGACAAGATGCTCCGTCGGATTCTCGGGGAGGATATCGAAGTGGTCCATTCCCTGGCTGAGGATTTAGGAAAAATAAAGACCGATCCCGGCCAGATCGAACAGGTGATCCTTAACCTTACGGTCAACGCCCGGGATGCCATGCCTTATGGAGGAAAGCTCCTCATCGAAACCGACAATGTCGAGTTGGATAAAACCTATGCCCAGACCCATGCCGGGGTCCAAGCCGGTCCTTACGTCAGACTTTCCGTAACGGATACCGGGGCGGGCATGACTCCGGAGGTGAAGGATCGAATATTTGAACCCTTTTTTACTACCAAAGAATTAGGCAAAGGGACGGGATTGGGATTGTCGACGATCTACGGGATTGTCAAACAGAGCGGCGGAAACATCTGGGTCTATAGTGAGGAAAACCTTGGCACCACCTTCAAGATCTATCTCCCAAGGGTCGACCAGACTTCTGAATCAGACGGATTTCTAAACCACCCCCAGGAACTGCCCAAAGGGTCGGAAACCATTTTGGTGGCCGAGGATGAAAAAGAAGTGGGAAAAATCATTCGAAAAACCCTTCAAACCTGCGGGTATGAAGTATTATTAGCCGCAGACGGTCGGGAAGCGATTCGGTTGGTTCAGGAATACCCGAATGAATCGATACAGCTTTTGATTACTGACGTCGTGATGCCTGGAATGAGCGGCCGGGAATTAAGAGACCATCTCTTAACATTGCGCCCGGAGATGAAGGTGATCTTTATGTCGGGCTATACCGATGATGCTGTTATCCACCACGGGGTTTTAAGAAAAGAGATGCATTTTATTCAAAAACCCTTTCCCATGAATGCCCTGGCCCAAAAAGTCCGGGAGATTTTGGATGGGGGCTGAGGGCTTTTGTGGGTCACATGCTGGGCGGTTTAGCGGGCTTCAAGGTCACTATCCTGCAGGTGGTTTCTGAACCGGAAGATGTTACCGTTCGGTCCAATCTCCGTTATTGCCCCTCCATGGCGGAATGCATCCTTTCGGAACGGGATGAAACCGGGTACAGCACTATCGTGGTCGGAAGACAGGGGCTTTCACGCAGTGAGGAATTTCTGTTAGGCAGCATCTCCAGTATGATCGTCAGCCGGGCACGCAATTGCACGGTCTGGGTGGTGGAATAAAATCGGCACCCCATTAACCCTGGTTCGCAAAGCGATGATAGTGGTTTTTTGGGGCGGTTTCTTCCGCCAAAGAAAGAGAGAAATTCTCTGTGCTCTCTGTGTCTCTGTGGTGAATCAACTCTGATTTAAAAATGAATTAACAAATACTACAGCGACATTCTTTACGTCATTCCCGAATGTCTTTATCGGGAATCCAGGTTTTTCAAGAAAATGAGAATTCAAAGTCCCTAAAAAATTCGCTGTAGTACTAATATACGGGCTGCCTGGGAAGGCGTATGGTAAACACCGATCCCTCTCCCAGGCAACTGGAAACCAGCATTTCTCCATTGTGATCGTTCAGAATTTTCATAGATACCGCTAGACCCAACCCCGTTCCTTTTTCCTTGGTGGTAAAGAAAGGATTAAATATTTCGTTCAAATGTTCCGGGGTGATGCCCTGGCCGGTATCGATGACTTCTACGAAAATCCCTTGGCGTTCCCCGCGGGTTCGAATAGTAATACACCCCCCTTGCGGCATGGCCTCCATAGCATTTTTAACCAGATTAATCAACACCTGTTTAATCTGATCCGGATCAAACCGGCAAAGCCCTGGATCAGGCACCAACTGAAGTTCCAGTTTTACCCCGGCCGAAGATAACGTTGATTCCATAAGGTCGGCCACGGCTTGTACCACGAGATTGATGTTCCCCTCCTCCATGGCCGGTTCTTTGACCCGGGTGAAATCACGCACCTCGGTCAGCAGTTTTTCCAGCCGCCGGACCTCTTCGACGATCAGGTTCAGTTTTTGGACCGAAGACTCATCTCCCTGGATTTTCCGGGCCACCTGGCGGGCAAAACCGCCGATAACCATGAGCGGATTCTTGATTTCGTGAGAAACCCGCACCACCCCTTGCCCGACAGCAGTCAGCCGCTCCGCGTGGAGCAGTTTCTTTTGGGCCGCCCCCAGAGCCGCTGTTTTTCGTTCCACTTCCTGCTGGAGCGTAGAAGACCACCTGAGGGCGATTATGATAGCCACCACCGCCGATAAAACAATGGTAAAGATAAGCAACCCCGCGATCGTCCATTGCTGCTTACTGACCACCTGCAAGAGACCGGTAACTTCCGTTTCCGGGGACACGACTGCCACGGACCAGAAAACCGGTGTAAAAGAGGATTGGAACGAAGGGGCCTTCGGTTGGTCAAGAAAACGGACCGGCGTGTAGGCGATCAGTTTGGTTACCCGGCCCACGGTATTCCGGTGCCAGCCGGTTACATAACTTGCAGTCCCCTCTTCCCCTTTTAACAGGTGCTGACGGGTCAGGCGGTCTATGATCTCATAGGAGAATCGGGGATTCTTTTCCCTGCGGGCCTTAAAACTGCTCCGGCCCACAAAAGTAAGGTCATGGTGGGCCAGGAAAACACCTTCCGGGTCAATGATCCAGACATACCCGCTCCGGCCCGAAACCACATTCATGGAGGCCTGAAGGGCGATCATATTAGCGGCCAGCCGCAGAAAGCAGGCACCGCTGTAGGCACCGTCCGGTCGAAAGGCGGCCGTCGCCAGGAGCATGTACAAATTCGGGTCCGTTTGTCCCGGGAGCCGGAAGGGGGCGGTAATGAAAATCCGGTCGGTCCCTTTTTGTTCACGGGTCCGGTTCAGCACCTGACGGATCAGGTCGGGGGGGGTCTCCGGCAAACCCAACTCGAACAGGGATCGTCCCAGGGGATCTATAGCCCGAAATTCGGCGAGGCCCTGATTTCGCAGATGGCTGAACACGGACAGGAGGGCCTGGTTCCTGGCGGCTTCCCGTTCCTGACCGCTGATCAACTGCTTCATTTCCAAAAGGCCGTTTTCATACTCCAGAACTTTTCCTTGAATATCTTCGGCGATTTTTTGGGCCAGGGTGAGTTGGATTTGATTGAAAAGATCTTCACCCAGACGGGTAACCAACCGAACCGATCGCATCCCGAGGATCAGGGTAATCCCTAAAAACACCACGGCCAGGGCGATCACCAGGGCAATCACCCAGCGCGGGGGAATTTTTTTAAACCAGGAAATCAATGGATCCTGCCTTCCCTTTTTGGATAGAAACTCACCAAAGATATTTGAAGTGTGGATTCTATAGTAACGTCTCTCGGGGGCTTCGTCAAAAAGAAAATAGGGACTTTAATTTCCCATTTTCTTAAAAACCCTGGATTCCCGATAAAGACATTCGGGAATGACGGAAAAAGTGTCGCTGTATTGATATCCCGCACTATTAATGATGGAAACAGGTTCAAGGTTTTACACTTGCAACTTTATTCTTAAACTCAGACCCGATCCCCGATCCCCGATCCCCGATCCCGTAATTCATACTTGCATCTTGCAACTTTATTTTCGAACCAAAGCAGTCTTTCCACCAGCAGTTCCGCCGTGTGCCGCCCCCGGACCGGTTCCCCATCCTTGTCAAATCCTCCCCTGGTCTGGAGAACGCAGGCCGGGCAATCCATGGCCACTAAGGGCGCGCCAGTCTCCTGTATGTTGTAAAGTTTCCGCTTCAGGTGGGCCGAGATGGCCGGATTCTTCTGGCTGTAGGGGCCACCCATACCGCAGCACAAGTCCGCCTCGAACATCTCGGTCACCTCGTAACCGGCCTGGGCCAGAAGACTGCGGGGTTCCAGAAAAAACCCAAGGGTTCTCTTCTTCTACTAAATTCTGCCGACCCATTTTCATGAATCCATTGAGGATCCGGAAGTAACCCGCCATATAAATGACTTGCGGTAAGACCATTAAACCGGTATAATTTAAAAAAGAATAATGTCGAGACGAGAGGTGATGTTTAATGGATTTTCAGCCTATAAAAGCTAGGAAAATTTATGAAGATATTATCGAGCAGATAAAGGATCTTATGGCGAGTGGAGATTTAAAGCCCGGTGATAAGTTGCTTTCAGAAAGAGAACTGGCGGAAAAATTGCGGGTTAGCAGGGCTTCGGTCCGTGAGGCCTTGCGTGCCTTGGAAATAATGGGTTTCGTGGAGATCAAAACCGGTGGAGGAACCTTTGTGAAGGAAACGGCAAAGGAGTCTATCATCCAACCGTTGGCCATGTTTATTGCCGTAGAGAGGGGAACCTTTTTTGAAATCTATGAGATTCGGAAAATTTTTGAATCCGCCTCAGCCCATCTGGCCGCACAAAGGGCAACCGCCATGGACCTGGCAAAGATCGAGGATAATCTCAAAAAGATGAATGCCGCCTCGGCCGAGGACGACCCGGAAAAGGGAGAAGACATCGATATGGCTTTTCATTACTCCATAGCGGAATCGACCCACAATATCTGGCTCTTGCGATTTTTAAATACTATTTCCGACAGCTTTCATAAAACGGTGTCGGCGGCAAGAAAGCAATTATACCTGACTCCCGGTCATCCACAGAAATTGATCGTCCAGCACACCAAGATCTATGAAGCCATCCGTGATAAAAACCCTGTTCGTGCCAGGAGGGCAATGATGGAGCACCTGAACTTCGCAGAATCCGCGCTGGCGAAAACGCTGAAGGTCAAATCGAAATCGAAATCCGCCCAATGGGATTTGAACAAACCTTTCACAGAGAAGGATTTGATTTTTTATTAAAAATGCTAAACCATGATTGGTAAGTGGGATCCAATCAATTTACCCACAGGGTCCCCCGGTTGAAAGACCGTATTTCAATACCATTCGAATAACTCGCCGCAATTTTATTTAACTTACTGATTTTGTAGTTGTTATTTTCTTAGAAAAAAAATTATCCAAAAAATAAAAAAACTCTTGACAAAAGAACGCGCCTCCTTTATGGTCTGACCAATAGACAGGTTGATTAATTATACAGGTATAGTATTTAAAAAAAATTGAAAATAAGCCATTGAGGTTGCGCATCGTTGAGTGACCTATTGTAGATAATGTCTGTAAAGGAGTAACGTTATGCGAATAGTTGTCCCGATAAAACAGGTGCCTGAAACCAGCGCAGTCAAGATGGACGAGGCAACAGGCACGATGATCCGCGAAGGGGTCGAGGCGATTATCAACCCGCTTGACCTCTATGCCATCGAGATCGCCATGCGGCTGCGTGAAACTTATGGCGGAGAAGTGACCGCCCTCTCCATGGGGCCGCCCAAGGCGGCTCTCGCTTTGCGTGAGGCCATTGCCATGGGCTGCGACTCGGCAGTCCTGGTCACCGACAGGGCTTTCGGCGGCAGCGATACCTGGGCGACCAGTTACGTATTGTCGGCCGCCATTCGTCAGCTCTCCATCGAAAGCGGCAATGTGGACCTGATCATCTGCGGTGAAAGGGCCACAGACGGAGATACCGGGCAAGTTGGGCCAGGCATCGCTTCTTTCCTGAACTTTCCTGTGGCCAGTTATGTCAGCAAGGTGGATGGAGTCGCCGACGGCTTTTGTAAAGTAAATCGCTTGGTAGAGGACGGGTACGAAATTCTTCAGGTCGCCTTGCCTGCGGTATTGACCGTGGTCAAGGAGGTGGCCGATCCCCGTCTGCCGACCCTCCGTGGTAAGCAAAGGGCCAAAAAGATGGATCTTACTACCTGGGGTGCGAAAGACCTGAAGGTTGAATACGACAAGCTGGGACTGAATGGTTCACCGACCCGGGTGGTAAAGATATTCCGCCCCACCGTAACCCGCCAATGCGAAAAATTCATGGCCGTCGATGAAAATGGTATCCAGATGGCGACGGACCGATTGGTCGAGTACCTCCGCGCCAAGGAACTGATATAAAACTATTTTTGGAATGGAGCCGATCATGGGAGATAAAGGGATATGGGTACTGGCGGAACAGTCCGCCGGAAGAGTACTGGGGATCAGCCACGAATTACTAACCCGTGGAAGAGATCTGGCCAACAAGCAAAAAGCGGAGCTGACGGCGATCCTTTTCGGGCACAACCTAAACCAGGATGATTTGCAGGAGCTCATCGAGCGCGGTGCCGATCAAGTGCTGACCATGGAAGCGCCTGCCCTGGAGCATTTCCTGGTCGAGCCCTATGCCGCCTGTTTGTTGGAAATGATCAAAAGGTATCAACCTGCAATTTTTATCGCGGGGGCAACGTCGACAGGCAGGACCCTCATGCCCTACGTGGCCATTAAGGCTGGCACAGGGCTGACGGCCGATTGTACGGTATTGGATATTGAGGAAGGGACCGGTAACCTGCTGCAGACCCGCCCGGCCATCGGCGGGAACATCCTGGCCACCATCAAAACGCCAAAACATCGACCCCAAATGGCCACAGTTCGGCCGCAATCCACTCCGCCCGCTCCTCGGCAAGCCGGCCGCACAGGCCGAATAGAACGTCTGGAGGCACCCTCCGAGATGCTTTCCAGTCGCATCAAACGCTTGGGTTTCCTGAAGAGCCAGGAGGAGCATGGCTTGGCCGAGGCGGGGGTCATCGTCTCGATCGGAAGGGGTATCAAGAAAGGTGAAAATCTCAAAATCATAAAGCCGCTGCAGGAGGCGCTGGAATGCGCCTTGGGCGCCTCGCGCGAGGTCATCGACCGCGGCTGGTTAAGCTATCCCCACCAAATCGGGCTTTCGGGTAAGACCGTTAACCCTAAACTTTACGTGGCCATAGGCATCAGCGGTTCTATCCAGCATCTGGCTGGAATGCAGACCAGCGAGAATATCGTCGCCATAAATAGCGACCCGGACGCTCAGATCTTCCGTATAGCCAATGTCGGTATCGTCGGCAACCTCTTTGATGTCGTCCCGGTACTGGCAGAGAAGATCCGGCAGGCTCGGTCGTGTTCATGAAAGAAAATTTTGCCCGCAAGGATGATGTTATGACAACTCAAGACGTGACCCAAAAAAAAGAGAAAAAACCTTCGCCTTACAATCCCGTTACTCCGCAACTGGCCGTAGAACTGGCCGAGATCGTCGGTGCGAAATATGTTATCTACGGCGATAAGGAGAAACTCGAACCGTATTCCCACGACGAAGTGGCCGAATCGCAGTACGCCCACATGCCCGAAGCGCTGGTGCGTCCGGAATCAACGATGGAAGTGGCCTCCATCCTGAAATGGGCCAATAAGAACAACATCCCGGTCACCCCTCGGGGAGCCGGAAGTGGACTTTCCGGCGGCGCCGTACCGCTTCATGGCGGCGTGGTCATGCATATGGATCGTATGAACAAGGTCATCGAGTACGACCGGATGAATATGACCATCACCGTCGAACCTGGCCTGGTGACCAATGAGATCAACGATTTGATCAAGAGCGACGGCTTGTTCTATGCGGGTTATCCCATGAGTCTGGAGACCTGCTACATTGGCGGCAACGTAGCCGAGAACGCCGGAGGGGGAAAAGCGGTCAAATACGGCGTCACGGCACGTTACGTCATCGGCCTGGAGATAGTGACCCCTGCCGGTGAGATTATCAACCTCGGCGGGAAGCTGGTCAAGGATGTCACGGGATACAACATTATCCAGCTCATGGTGGGCTCGGAGGGCACGCTTGGCGTTTTCACCAAGATCACTCTCCGGCTTATGCCGCTTCCCAAGGTCAATGTCGATCTGTTGTGTCTGTTCAAAACGGCGGATGAGGCCATTGCGGTGGTTCCAAAGATCATGACCACGGGAGGCATCATCCCCACCGCCATCGAGTTTATGGACAAGACGTCCGTGGAGGTTACCTGTCAGTATCTCAATGAGTCCATTCCCTATCAGCAGGCGGAGGCCATGCTGCTTATCACCGTGGATGGACCCAGTGCCGAACAAGTCGAGCGGGAATACGAAATCATCGGTGAATTGTGCCTGGAAAATGGGGCCATTGAAGTCTATGTGGCCGATAACTATACCACCAGCCAGAGAATCTGGAAGGTGCGGAAGAACATCGCCGAAGCATTCAAGGTGATTTCGCCGCACCAGAGTCTGGAGGATATTGTCGTGTCCATTGCGGCGATTCCCGAGATGGTCCGCCAGATCCAGGAACTCTCAAAGAAGTACGACCTGAGCATACCCTGCTATGGGCATGCCGGAGACGGAAACCTTCACGCCACACTGGTCATGAACCCTGCCTGGACGCTGGAAAAGTGGCATGATATCGTGCCTGAGATTCTCACGAATCTTTATAAAATCGCGGCCCATCTGGGAGGGACGATCTCCGGCGAGCACGGGATCGGACACAAGCGGAAAAAGTACATGGACCTGGTGGTTTCGCAGGAATATCTGGGCCTGGTTCGGTCAATCAAGAAGGCCTTGGACCCGAACAGTATCCTCAATCCCGGGAAGATTTTCGATGCCTGATGGCCGGGAAGAGCAGAAAAGAGATACATTTATGGCGCGGATTTCCTGGTCAAGGTAACGCTGAATACAAAAAAAGATAAATACAAGTGGAGGAGCATCATGCATGTGGAACTTTTGTGCGGTAAGAATCCGATCAGCGTCGAGCTGCCTGAGTCGACCAGAATTTTGAACCCCAAGCCTGTCGATCCTCTCCCAAATCCTGAGCAGGCTGTTGCAGACGCTCTGGCCGACCCCATCGGTGCGGCGCCCCTGGCGACGATCGCCTCCGGGCGCAAGAACGCCTGCATCGTCATTTCCGACATCACCCGGCCCGTCCCGAACCAGCTCATTCTTTCCCCCATGCTCAAGATCCTCGAGGAGGCGGGCATCGCGCGCAAGGACATCACGATTCTCATTGCCACCGGGATGCACCGTCCCAATCTCGGCGACGAGCTCAAGTCGATGGTCGGGGCCGAGATCATGGAAAACTACCGGATCGTCAACCACTACTGCAGGAAGGACGAGGACCTGAGGTGGATTGCGGAAATAGACGGCGCTCCCATCGAGCTCAACATCCATTACCTGGATGCCGACCTCAAGATCTTGACCGGCCTCATCGAGCCCCACATGTACGCGGGGTACTCCGGCGGCCGCAAAGCCATTCTGCCGGGCATCTCCAGCTTCAACACCATGAAGTTCATGCATTCCTTCAAGATGATCGACCATCCCGGCGTGACCAACTGCATTCTCGACGGTAATCCCTTTCACGAGGCCGGCGAGCGTGTAATGGAGATGACGGGCGCGGATTTTCTGGTTAATGTCGTGATCAACAAGGTGCGGCAGATGGTGGGCGTCTTTGCCGGACACCCGACCATCGCCCATCAGGCGGGATGCAAGATGGTTGAGCAAACGTCGGTCCGGCTACTGGATGATGAAGCCGACCTGGTTGTGACCTCGGCGGGCGGATATCCACTGGATTCAACGTTTTATCAGGTGAGCAAGGGGCTCATCGCGGCCCGTAATGTCTTGAGGAAGGGAGGGGCGGTAGTGGTCACCTGCGGCTGCCGCGAGGGGTTGGGGTCGTCCGAATACTGTGAGCTGGTGCGGGAAGGCCACACTCCTGAGAGCTTCTTTTCCCACCGAGGCAAGCCGGAGCATTTCGTGATCGACCAGTGGTGCCTACAAACTACCTACCAGGCCCTTGACCATGCCAATCAGGTTTATGTCTACTCCCCTCATCTCGAGGCTTCCGACCTGGCGAAACTGGGCATAAGAAAGATCGAGGACGTTCAGGCCGAGATCAACCGCCTGCTACCGGATCATCCAAGGGTGATCGCCTCTCCCGAAGGCCCCTACGTGGTGGGGCTGGTGCGCGGGCGATTGAACCAGGCGGCTTAACAAGAAGGGGAGAATCGACTCACCGATTATTTGAGCAATTCACGGTGATCGATGCCGACGAGAACCTCCCCCAGTGTTTCTCATTGATATAGGTTACAGTTTCTCCCTGCATTAGCTGCGCATCGAATACGCAACGATCAATACATGCCTTAGTATAAAAACAGACTTCAAGAGGATTGCCGCACCGTTGGTGCTTGCTCCTGCACAGGCATTTGGCCAGGGCATAGGACCGTGAATTTCTCAAAATTTCCAGCACCTGCTGGGTTGACAACACCCATTACAAAAAATTCAGAGATTGGGTAATCGGGATCACCTTTGACGAACAGGGTATCTTGCCTTCCTTGACCCATGTGTCAAATTTCACCATTCGTTCTTCAAGCTCAATATCTCTGGGTTCGTTTTTCGTAATCGCCTTTCCTTTTGTTTTTTTTAGGGTCGAGTAGACCGGGAGGTCTCCCATCCCGGAAAAATGCAGGGACACCGTACTAATTATTCGGGCTTGACAGTCAATCAGTACGGTGTCCCTGCATTTGGTACTTTATTGTTGTACGGCTATCTTTGAGCCGGGTTTATCGGCGATCCGGTGGACTGCCTTGTCAGCACTAAGCAGCCTAATACCCATAGGCCTTGGCCGGCAGCCAGAGCACCAGCTCCGGGAACAGGAGGGTCAAGGCCAGTCCAATAAGCTGCAGGATGATGAAAGGGACTACCCCCCGGTAGATATCGGTAAGCTTGACCTCCGGCGGACAGACCCCCTGGAGATAGAAAAGCGAGAAGCCGACGGGCGGCGTCAGGAAAGAGGTCTGGAGACAGACGGCGATCAGCATGACGAACCAGACCAGAACCGGCTCGGAGATGACGCCGTAGCCGTCGATCTCGAGGCCGAGGGTCTTGATGACCGGCGCCAGGAGGGGCAGGATGATGAGGGTGATCTCGATCCAGTCCAGGAAGAAGCCGAGGAAGAAGACGAATCCGAGGATGGTTATGATCTTACCGTAAGGACCGAAGGGGATGGCG
>JACRBX010000307.1 GCA_016219225.1 Deltaproteobacteria bacterium | reverse complement strand
TTGTCGTCCTTATAGATGGGAATCCGTTGGACTACCATATCCTGGCCTTTGATGCGATGGGGATGGTTGATTTCAGGGATGCCGGTCTGGGCCACCACATCCATCCGGGTGTGTTCCACAACCTGGCGGCAGTGTTTGCCGATGACCTCCTGGGGATCGACCCCTAAAAAATTCCCATAGGTCCGGCTGAAGAAGATGACCTGACCATCGGGATCGGTGATCATCACCCCGTTGCGGATGTTATCCAGCACCCGTTCATAAAACGCGATCTTTTCTTGCAGCTCCTGGGTGGTCTTGGAAGGCATGGGGGTATGCTACCTTATTCGCCATTTTTTTCAACAGCTATTTTTTCATTTCCCAACGGGCAAGAGAATTGGTACTATTTATCAAACAATTATTAAGGAGGCCTTATGGAAGAGAGACCCTTTGTTGCCGAAAATGCCCGGGAGCGTGAAAGACTGCATTCCATCGTCGGACGACTGACCGACGAGGAGCTGAGCCTTCCCATGGGAACCGATTGGACCGTGGCTGTGGTCCTGGCTCATCTGGCTTTTTGGGACCAGAGGTCCCTGGTCCTGATACGGAAATGGGCGGCCGATGGGGTGGCCCCCTGCTCGATCGATATCGATGTCATCAATGAATCGCTCCTTCCCCTGTGGCTGGCCCTCCCGCCCAGAGCGGCGGCCGGCCTGGCCGTTTCAGCGGCCGAGGCCATTGACCGGGAACTGGAAGAGGCCCCTGAGGAGCTGATCGCCGCCATCGAAAGCCTCGGGGAGCGGTTCAGGCTTTATCGATCCGATCATCGGAAAATGCACCTCGACCAGATCGAGGAAGTTCTAAAAAACAAGGTTTTCGTTAAAAAATGAGAACAAACCTCCGGAATTCTAAGGTCGCTGTTTTAGTCAGTTCGCTTTTGGCCGGAACAACCGGGTTTTGGATTTTAAAGAGGACCCCGTGATTCCCTGGCAGGTCCTGGACAGGGTCCGCATGCCCGGAAGCGACCAAGATCTTCTCCTCTACCAGCGGGGCCGGGAGTTCTCGATCAGGGTGGGCGGCCGGGAGCTCATGAACAGCCGACGACATGGATCCGAGGATGTCCTGGCCGACCTGGCCTGTGCAAAAATAGCCGGCCATCCTCGTGTCCGGGTCCTGATCGGAGGTCTGGGTATGGGATATACCCTGGCTGCAGCTTTGCGCCAACTCAGGGCCGATAGTTTGGTGGTAGTAGCCGAATTGGTTCCGGCAGTGGTCGCCTGGAACCAGGGGCCTCTATCTGTCCTGGCCGGCCATCCTCTTCAGGACAGGCGGGTCATTATCCGAATAGAGGACGTGGCCCGGATTCTCAAGACGGAGGACAAAACCTTTGACGCCATCTTGCTGGATATAGATAACGGCCCGGAAGACCTGATCCGAAAGGCCAATGACTGGCATTACACCCGGGCCGGATTGGAGGCCGCCTTCGGGGCCTTGCGTCCTGGGGGTGTTTTAGCCATCTGGTCAACCGGTTCCAATCGGACCTTTAGCCGTCGTTTACGCCGGACGGGCTTCGAGGTGGAAGAGGTCGAAGCAAGGGCTCGAGGTCCTCGAGGCGGAGGACATCACATGATCTGGATCGCCAGTCGGGGTTCCTGACCTTGCCAACCAGAGGGCCTCATTGAACTTTCAGTCTCTTCCTTAGCCCAAAAAACCTTTCACCAGGGTACAAAAGGTATCGATCTTTTCCAGAAAGGCCGCATGACCGGCTTCAGGGATACAGACAAACTGGGAGTTGGCCATGGCCCGGCTCATTTCAAGCATCTGGACATAGGGTGTTATGATGTCCTCCTGGGCGGCGATCAGCAGGGTCGGATGTTTTATGGCGGCCATTTCCGCTCTCAGATCATAGGTGGCATTGGAGGAGGCCAGCCTGATAAAGCCGTCAAACCATTCCCTGGTCAGAAAATCCTTAAAAAGCTGCCGTCGGTTGGCCAGCCAATCATAATGGTTGTTGTAAAAGGCCCGGGAATAGATTGGGATCAGGGCCAGGTCGAAGAAGGCCTCCCCGTCATATAACCGGGCGGCCCTCTTCCACATCTCCCCCATGGAAAGAAGATATTGATCGACATAAGCCGAGGTATTGGAAAGGACCAGCTTGTCGACCATTTCCGGATATTTTAATGAAAAAATCAAGGCCACCTGGCCGCCGTAGGAAAGGCCGCAGAGATGGGTCTTGGGTAGGGATAAATGATCGAGGAGTTTCTTGAGGTCTTCGGCATGAATGCGGTTATCGTAGCCCTCTGCCAGTCGATTCGATTGTCCCTGATCCCGCATATCGTAAATAATGAGTTGGAAATGATCCTTGAGTCTGGCCACATGTTCCACCCAACTCAGCGTATTCATCATAATGCCGTTCAGGAAAACCAGCGGCCTTCCCTTTCCATGAACTTCATAATAAATTCCTGGATCGTCTAAAAACATAATGCCCCCTCATGAATGGATAAAATCTGTTCGAGTTGAATTGAAAGCCGGATTACTTTTCAGAGGCCAACTGACTGACGGCCACGACGATCTGGTCCCGAAGGATTCTCAAGTAATTGAGATCGGCCTTCGAGATATCCTTGAAGCCTTTTTGTTCTCCTTCAAGACAAACCAGGCCGATGCTTTTTTTGTTGATGGTTATCGGTAGCAAGATCAGGTAAGCAGGAGACCGGACCTGCTTTTGGTACCAGGAAGGGATGAGATTGTTTATTTCCCGGGAAGAAATATCCTGGATGACCAGGTCGCTGCCTTTGAAAATGGCGGTGTTGAATATATCTTTGGATCCGCTTATCTCAATCACGAACCCATTCCTGGCTTCTTCAATACGGTCCCCGAATCCCGATCTGATGCGCATAATGGGTTTTTGAGTATCTCTAACAAAAAACAGGGTCCTTGAAATCCCGGCCTTTTGCAGTCCCCGGTGGATGGTTTCAAGGGCTATCCTGATGACATCATTCAAGGCAAAGGGCTGGAGTATCGAACTATTAATATCCTGAATCCCTTTTGAAAAAATAGTTTCGGCTTCTTCCTCTTCCCTGGGGAAAAACGTTTCGATGATCTTCAAATCATC